>JBGTLJ010000031.1:0-2547 GCA_041744175.1 Oceaniglobus sp.
GCCAACCTGCTGAAACCGGCGCTGGCGCGCGGCACGTTGCGCACCATCGGCGCCACCACATGGGCCGAATACAAGAAGCACATCGAAAAGGATCCTGCCCTGACCCGCCGCTTTCAGGTCGTCGCGGTGGAGGAACCGTCGGTCGAAAAGGCCACGCTGATGATGCGCGGCATCGCGTCGATGCTCGAGTCGCACCACAAGGTGCAGGTGCTGGACGAGGGGATAGAGGCGGCGGTGAACCTCTCGGCGCGCTACATCCCGGCGCGCCAGTTGCCGGACAAATCCGTCAGCGTGCTCGATACCGCCTGCGCCCGGGTGGCGGTGTCGCAACACGCGGTGCCGGCCATGGTGGACGACGCACGCCGCCGCATCGAGGCGCTGGACACAGAGCTTGAGATCATCGGGCGCGACGAAACCGCAGGCTATGACGCCGCCGACCGCAAAACGGTGATCGGCGAACTGAAGGCCAGCGAAGAGACGCGTTTGGCCGAACTGACCGCGCGGTGGGACGCCGAAAAGGCCATCGTCGCCGACATCCTCGATCTGCGCGCGAAACTGCGCGAGGGCGGCGGCACCATCGAGGGCGACCCCGCGCCGGACGATGTCGCGCGCGCCGATCTGCTGGCACGGCTCAAGGCAAAGAACGCCGAACTGAGCACGCAGCAGGGCGAGGATCCGCTGATCCTGCCCATCGTCGATGCCCAGGCCGTCGCAAGCGTCGTGGGCGACTGGACCGGCATTCCGGTGGGTCGGATGGTCCGGGACGAGATCGACACCGTGCTCAATCTGGAAACCCATCTGGCAAAACGGGTGATCGGGCAGGACCATGCCATGCGGATGATCGCCAAACGCATCCAGACCTCGCGCGCCGGGCTCGACAACCCCAACAAGCCCATCGGGGTGTTCCTGCTGGCGGGCACCTCGGGCGTCGGCAAGACCGAAACGGCCCTTGCGCTGGCAGAGGTGATGTATGGCGGCGAGCAGAACGTCATCACCATCAACATGTCCGAATATCAGGAGGCGCATACCGTTTCGTCCCTCAAGGGCGCGCCGCCGGGCTATGTGGGATATGGCGAAGGCGGGGTGCTGACAGAGGCGGTGCGCCGCAAGCCCTATTCCGTGGTGCTGCTGGACGAGGTGGAAAAGGCCCATCCGGACGTGCACGAAGTGTTCTTCCAGGTGTTCGACAAGGGCGTGATGGAGGATGGCGAGGGCCGGGTGATCGACTTCAAGAACACCCTGATCCTTTTGACCAGCAATGCCGGGTCAGAGATGATCATGGACATGTGCGCCGATCCCGAACTGATGCCCGAACCCGAAGGCATCGCCCGGGCGCTGCGCGATCCGCTGCTGAAAATCTTTCCCGCCGCCCTGCTGGGCCGTCTGGTGACGATCCCCTATTATCCGCTGAGCCCCGACATGATCGGCAAGATCACCCGCCTGCAACTCGACCGGATCAAGAAACGGGTAGAGACTGCGCACGGTGTGCCGTTCGCCTACAGCGACGCGGTGGTGAGCCTGATCACCGAACGCTGCCAGGAGATCGAATCCGGCGGGCGGATGATCGACGCCATCGTCACCAACACCATGCTGCCCGACATATCAGCCGAATTCCTGCGCCGGATGATGCAGGGCGAAAAGGTCGAAAAGGTCGATATCGTTGTCGATGACGGCGATTTCGCCTATCGTTTCGCCTAGCCCCGATGACCCTTGCGGTCCCGGGCAACACGATGCCCGGGGCCGCCCTACCCACAGAGCAGACGTCAGGACAGATCATGGCCGGACCCGTTGACCCAGAGAATTTTCCGCTGCGCATGGAGGGCGATTTCGCCGATGCGCTCTATCTGCTATCGGCGCGGATCGAAGAGGGCTTCAGCCGTCTGACCGAAACCACGCTGGAATTCGTCTGCACGGACCGCGAGCTTGATCTTCAACCTCTGCTCGGGTCCAGGCTGCGCGCGGTGCGCCGGCTTGAGGATGGAAGCGAGCGGGTCTTTCCCGGCACCTGCGTGTCGATCGAAAGTCTCGGCAACAGCGGCAATGCTGCCCATTACCGCGCGATCCTGCGCCCCTGGCTGTGGTTTCTGGGGCGGACCCGGGAAAACCGCATCTTTCAGGACATGACCACCCGCGACATCCTGCAAAAGGTGCTGGACGGCTACGGATACTGGGGCAACGTCGACTACAAGGTGACCGAAACCCTGCCGCCCCGGGGCTATACCGTGCAGTACCGCGAAACCGATCTGGATTTCATCAGTCGGCTGATGGAGGAGGAAGGCATCTATTATGTTTTCCGCGTCGAGGACGGGGCGGAAAGGATGCTGATCGCCGACAGCCCCGGTGCCCATCCGGCCTTCGCCCATGGCCAGCCGATCCCGTTCCGCCCCTATGACGACGCGACCGACAACATGTCGGACCACGTGTTTTCGTGGCAGACAGGGCTTGCCGCGACCACCGGCAAGGTCACGCTGTTCGATTACGACTTCGAGAAACCGAGCGCCCGGATGTCCGCGTCCTGCGGCATCGAAAGCGGCTCCCACGCGGGCA
>JBGTLJ010000032.1:0-3384 GCA_041744175.1 Oceaniglobus sp.
GGGAACGCCCGACAGCGACAGATCGCCAATGCCGCCGCCCGTGGCGCTGTCGCCGGTTCCGTCGCGCCCGGTGATGGGCCCGGTGATGGGGCGGTGCGATACGGTGATCGCGTCATGGCTGACGCGCGCCTCGATCCGGGACCAGCGGCGCAGTGTGAGAGGCGCGCGCACCTTGACGGTCCGATCGCCGATGCAAAGGCAAACGCAGCCGTTGCCGTCGATGCGCAGATCGTAGCGGCCGACACCGAGGACCGTCTGGGGCCGACCGTCGAACAGCGTCGGGCAGACATTGGCCGACAACATGACCTCGGCGGTCGGTTCTGCCGCCACGCGGTCCTGCGCGATCCCGCAGGATCCTGGCGCGAAGGGCCGGTCGACGGAGGGAAAGCTGGCGGAAGGAAACCACGCGGCGGCGTCCTGTTCGACGATGCCGGGGCCGTCCGGGTTGGGATCGGCGCTGATCGAACGCACCAGCCACGCGCGAAAGGGGTTCTGCGATGCGGACGACACCTTGAACGCGAGGGTGTCGCCGGGCCGGGCCGACAGCCGGTCGACATAACCCAGAAGCGCCGGATCCCTCGGATCTCTTGTCATCGTCCGGCCCCCATGTTTTGGCCCCCGTCCGCATCCTGCCCCACATGTAACGGATGGTGCGCCAATGGCAACGCACGGGGGGCGCGCGATCCGCGTTGACTGCGCCCGCGGGATGTCGAACATGGCGGTGCACAGATGGACAGGGCGATGAACCGGACCCAGCGCGATCTTCTGACCAGCACCCATTGGGGCACCTACCGCGTCGATGTCGAGGACGGCCGCGTCACCGCGCTGCGCGCGTTCGAGCATGACGCAGATCCCTCGCCCATCGGTGCCGGGATCGTCGGCGTGCTGGACGGTCCGACGCGGATCACCGCGCCCATGGTGCGGGAAAGCTGGCTGCGCGGCGGGCCAGGCACGGCGGGCCATCTGCGCGGGCAGGACGGGTTCGTCGAAGTGACGTGGGAAGAGGCGGACCGGCTGGTCGCGGACGAACTGGCCCGGGTGATCGGGCACCACGGAAACGGCGCGATCTATGCGGGGTCCTATGGCTGGGCCAGCGCCGGGCGGTTCCACCATGCCCAGGGGCAGCTCAAGCGGTTCCTGAACTGCATCGGCGGCTATACCGGGTCCAGAAACACCTACAGCTTCGCCGCCGCCGAAGTGGTGGTGCCCCATGTGCTGGGGGATTTCCGCGGCCCGCTGGACAGCTCCACAAGCTGGCAGTCCATCGCCCGGCATTGCGAGCTGTTCGTCGCCTTTGGCGGCGTGCCCCTGAAGAACGGGCAGATTTCCCAGGGCGGCCTCGGCAGCCATGTACAAAGGGCGGGCATGACCGCCGCCGCGGAGGCGGGGGTTAAATTCGTCAACATCTCGCCCCTGCGCGGCGACATGGACCCCATCGCACGGGCCCAGTGGATCGCGCCGCGCCCGTCGAGCGATACGGCGCTGATGCTGGGGCTGGCCCATGTGCTGCTGGACGAGGGGCTGCACGACCGCGGGTTTCTGGATCGCTGTACCGTCGGCTTCGACCGCTTTGCCGCCTATCTGCGCGGGCAGACCGACGGGTTGGTGAAATCGGCGGACTGGGCGGCGGACATCTGCGGCGTTGGCGCCGTCGAGATCCGCGCGCTGGCCCGGCGCATGGCGGCGCGGCGCACGATGATATCTGTCAGCTGGTCGCTGACCCGGCAGGATCACGGCGAACAGCCGTTCTGGTCGGCCATCGCGCTGGCATCCATGCTGGGCCAGATCGGTCGGCCCGGCACCGGGATAGGGTTCGGCTATTCGGCAATGAACAACGTCGGGCTGCAGCGCCGCCAGATCGATTATGCCGCGTTGCCCCAGGGGCGCAATCCGGTGACCGGGTTCATTCCCGTGGCGCGGGTGACGGAGATGCTGGAAAATCCCGGCGCCCCCTTCGACTATGACGGCCAGCGGTACATCTATCCCGATATCCGGTTGGTCTGGTGGGCCGGTGGCAACCCGTTCCACCACCACCAGGATCTGAACCGGATGCGCCGCGCCTGGGCGCGCCCCGAAACGGTGATCGCGAACGAATGGTGCTGGAACAGCCTTGCGCGCCATGCCGACATCGTGCTGCCCTGCACCACGTCGTTGGAGCGTGGCGACATCGCGCTGACCCCGAAGGATCCGTTTCAGGTGGTGATGGACCCCGCCATCGCCCCCGTGGGACAGGCGAAGAGCGATCACGACATCTTTCGCGGGATCGCCGTGCGGATGGGGGTGGAACAGGCATTCACCGAGGATCGCAGCCCAGAAGAGTGGCAGAGGTGGCTTTACGACATTTCGCGTCAGTCCGCCGCGCGCGATGGGGTGCAGATGCCCGACTGGGACCGTTTCCAGCGCGACGGGGTGTTCTGGGTGCCCGAGCCTGAACGCGACACAGTGATGCTCGAAGAGTTCTGCGCCGATCCCCTGGCCCATCCGCTGAACACGCCCAGCGGGCGGATCGAGATCTACTCCGAAACCATCGCCGGGTTCGGATATGACGACTGTCCGGGCCATCCGGCCTGGATGGAGCCGCTTGAATGGCTCGGCCGTACGGGCAACTGGCCGCTGCACATGATTTCCAACCAGCCGACGGGCAAGCTGCATTCGCAGCTTGACCACGGATCGGTCAGCCAGGCAGGCCGTGCGGGCGGACGCGAGCCCTGCCTGATGCATCCGCGCGACGCCGGTGCGCGCGGCCTTGTGGACGGGCAGGCGGTGCGGATTTTCAACGGGCGCGGCAGCTGCATCGCCGCGCTGCGGACCCGCGACGACATCATGCCGGGCGTGATCCAGATCGCCACCGGCGCGTGGTACGATCCGGATGCCGAGACCTGCCGCAACGGCAATCCGAACGTGCTGACCC
Organism: Oceaniglobus sp.; assembly: GCA_041744175.1. Lineage (GTDB taxonomy): Bacteria > Pseudomonadota > Alphaproteobacteria > Rhodobacterales > Rhodobacteraceae > Oceaniglobus. Next base: position 2,912 of record JBGTLJ010000032.1, read on the forward strand.
CTGACAAGGGCACGTCGCGTCTGGCGCAGGGTCCCATCGCCCACAGCTGTCTGGTGGAGGTCGAGGCGGCGGCCGACACCTCCCTTTCGGCGATCTATGAGCCGCCCGTGATCCGGCGCCCCTGAGCGCCTGTCTTCCTTTCGGGCGTCACCCCGGGCGTGCCCGCTGCGAACGCGGACCGCCCTAGAGGACGTTCCGGGCCAGAGCCGTCGGCGCTGCACCGTCGGTCGCGAACCAGTCCTTGCCTGGCACGGCCGCCAGCAGTTCGGCGGTATAGGGGTGCTGCGGATCGGCGAACAGCTTTGCCGTCGCGCCGATCTCCACCACCTCGCCGCGCTGCATCACCGCGATCCGGTCGCAGACCTGCGCCGCGACGCGCAGGTCGTGGGTGATGAAGAGCATCGCGAGGCTGAGGCGGCGACGGATGTCGTCGAGCAGCTCCAGCACCTGCGCCTGGACGGAAACGTCGAGCG
>JBGTLJ010000033.1:0-8031 GCA_041744175.1 Oceaniglobus sp.
GCCAGATCGCGCGCGATGCCGCGCACGCCCAGCGCGTCGGGGCGGTTGGGGGTGATCGCGATCTCGATCATCGGATCGACGCGGGCGGGATCGTTGGCGCCCAGCCAGTCGGCAAAGCTCTGGCCGACCTCGCCAGAGGGCAGTTCGATGATGCCGTCGTGTTCGTCCGAAAGCTCCATCTCGCGCTGCGAACACATCATCCCGTGGGATTCGACGCCGCGGATGCGGCCGACCTGGATCGTGGTGTCGATGCCAGGCACATAGGTGCCGGGCCGCGCCACCACCACCGTAATGCCCGCCCGCGCGTTCGGCGCGCCGCAGATGATCTGGCTCACGCCGTCGCCGGTTTCCACCTGACAGACGTTCAGCCGGTCGGCATCGGGGTGCTTTTCGGCCGATACCACATACCCGAGCTTGAAGGCGGCCAGCCGCTCGGCCGGGTTGGCGACCCCCTCCACCTCCAGCCCGAGATCGGTCAGGGCGTCGGCGATCTCATCCACCGTCGCCGCGGTGTCCAAATGCTCTCTGAGCCAGGAAAGGGAAAATTTCATCGTCGCCATCCGCGTCTGCAGGGTCAGGCGCCCCCTTAGCAGCCGTGCAGACGGGTGGAAAGAGGCGCAAGCCGGCGCAGACGACCCGGAACGCGGACCGCTTCGGCGCAACAACGGGCTGCGATCGCGCCCCGACCCATGGCCGCCGCCCCGCCCAGCGGGGTGCGGTGCATGACCGGCGGCGAACCGGGGACGGCATGTAACGACAGCCTTAACAGCGACACGGAACTGTTGTACCGCTGTTACATGGACTGCTTATGCGAACCTGCGGGGGGGGGGCTCTGCAAGCGGGAACGCGGTCGGCGACACGGGTGTTGCACGGCCAGGAATCACGCCAGAGATTGACCCGACCCCTTGATGAAAGAGGCGGCGCCCCGCGCGCGCGGCCTGAAACCCATGCCCGACGGGCAGACGCGACCGGAGTATCAGAATGACCCGCTTCACCCTATCGACGGCGATTGCCGCAACCATGATGGCAGGCGCCGCCCATGCCCAGACAGAGATCACCTTCTGGCACGCGATGGGCGGCGATCTTGGCGAGACCGTGAATGAGCTCGCCGAACAGTTCAACGCCAGCCAGGACGACTATGCCCTGACCCCGGTCTTCAAGGGCACCTACGAAGAGGCGCTTACCGCCGGCATCGCCGCGTTCCGCGCGGGCGAACACCCGAACATCCTCCAGGTCTTCGATGCGGGCGCGGCCACGGTGATCGGCGCCGAGGGCGCGACAATCCCGGTACAGGACCTGCTGACCGACAACGGCGTCGCCTTCGACATCGAGAACTATATCTCGGGCGTGCGGTATTTCTATGCCGACAGCGACGGCAAGATGATCGGCATGCCGTTCAACTCGTCCGCGCCGGTGCTGTACTACAACAAGGACGCGCTGGCCGAAGCCGGCGTCGAGGTGCCGGAAACCTACGAGGACATCGCCGAGATCGCCCCCGCGCTGAAAGAGGCGGGCTATACTGCGCTGTCCGCGTCGCTGTTGCCCTGGACGATGACCGAGAATTTCTATTCCCGCCACAACCTGCCGTTCGCGACGAACGACAACGGCTTTGGCGGTGTCGAGGGCACGGAAATCCTGATCGACCAGCCAGAGATCAAGATGCATTTCGAAAACCTCAAGTCCTGGGTCGATGCCGGATACTATGAATATTTCGGTGCGGGATGGGGCGACAACCAGACCCCGTTCGAACAGGGCAAGGTCGCCATGTGGCTTGGCTCTTCCGGTTCGTTCGGGGGCCTGTCAGCGCTTGACCTGCCGTTCGAATTCTCGTCGACCTATCTGCCGTACTGGGAATCGGTGACGACAGAGCCGACCCAGACCTTCATCGGCGGCGCCGCGCTGTTTGCGATGTCCGGCAAGTCGGAAGAAGAGAACAAGGCCACCGCCGCGTTTTTCGAATTCCTGACCAAGCCTGAAACGCAGGTGTTCTGGCACAAGGAAACCGGCTATGTGCCGATCACCGAAGCCGCCTATGAGCTTGCCAAGTCCGAAGGTTTCTACGACGAACAGCCTGCCGCCGAACTCGGAATCGAGCAGCTTTCGCTGCCCGCCGGCGACAATACCAAGGGCTACCGCTTGGGGTTCTATGTCCAGATCCGCGATGTGATGGCGCGCGAATACGGCCGCATCCTGACCGGAGAGACGTCGGTCGAGGATGCCTTCGCCACGATCGAGACCGAGGCGAACCAGCTGCTGGAGCGTTTCGCCAAGACCCAAGGCTGACACCGGCCCGCTGTCAGAACCGGTGGCCGGGGGTCGTTCCCGGCCACCGGCATCACCCGGCCCCGAAGGATACCCCATGAAACGCGCAGGCTTCGACGCCCGATGGCTTCCGATGGCGCTCCTGCTTCCGCAGCTCGTCATCATCGCGGTGTTCTTCTACTGGCCGGCCGGCTACGCGATCCAGTCCTCGCTCTACCTGCAGGATCCGTTCGGCTTCGGCTCCACCTTCGTGGGGACCGACAACTATTCCGATCTGGCGCGCAGCACCGAATATCGCCGCATCGCGTGGTTCACTCTGTTCTTCACCGCCATCGTCACCGTGCTGTCCCTGGCCATCGCCCTTGTCCTCGCCGTGAAGGCCGACAAGGTGATCCGCGGCGCGCGGACCTACCGCACCCTGCTGATGTGGGTCTATGCCGTGGCGCCGCCGGTCGCCGGGTTCATCGGCGTGATCATGTTCAACCAGAGCTGGGGCCCGTTGTCAGAGGCGGCACGCGCGTTCGGCTGGGATCTGACGCTGGGGGTCAACTATTACGACACCGCAAGCGCCATGGTGCTGGTGTCGGTTTGGAAACAGATCCCGGTGAACTTCATCTTCTTTCTGTCCGGTCTCCAGGCGATCCCGAAATCGGTGCGCGAGGCGGCACTGATCGACAACCGCTCGGCTTCGGGACGGTTCTGGGATGTGACCTTTCCGCTGCTGGCGCCTACCGGGTTCTTCCTGCTGATCATCAACATTACCTACGCGCTGTTCGACACCTTCGGGGTCATCGACACGCTGGTGAAAGGCGAGCCGGGCAACAATCCCATGACCCTGGTCTACAAGGTCTATGTGGACGGGTTCCGCGGCAACGATCTGGGCGGATCATCCGCGCAATCGGTGGTGCTGATGGTTCTCGTCCTTGCCCTGACGGTCTTTCAGTTCCGGCTGATCGAACGCCGCATCCACTATACCTGAGGCAAATGACATGACCGAAACCAATGCCGCGGCTCTTGCCATCAGCACGGCCACGCCACGCCGCACCCGGCGCCGCATCCGGGGCGGCGACATTCTGGATCATGCGATCCTGATCGCCGGTGCGCTGTTCATGCTGCTGCCCCTGCTGATGCTGATACAGATGTCGACCCTGCCCGATGTCGAGGTCATCAGGACCGGCCCCAGCCTTGCCATCGGCGACCGGCTGGACGACAACTTCAACAAGGCGATGTTCCAGGCGTCGGGGTTTTCCGGCCTGAACACAGGCACCAACATGCTGATGAACTCGTTCATCCTCGGCATCGGCTTTGCGCTGGGCAAGATCGTCATCGGAATGATGGCCGCCTATGCCATCGTCTATTTCCGCCTGCGGTTCGCCACGCTGGCGTTCTGGGTGATCTTCACCACCCTGCTGCTGCCGCTCGAGGTGCGGATTCTGCCCTCCTACGAGATCGTGCAGAAGCTCGGGATGCTGAACACCTACCAGGGGCTGATCGTGCCGCTTATCGCCTCGGCGACCGCCACGTTCTTTTTCCGGCAATACTTCCGGTCGGTGCCCGAGGAACTGATCGAGGCGGCGCGCATCGACGGCGCCGGGCCGGTCAAGTTCTTCATCGACATCCTGGTGCCGCTGTCGAAAACGATGATCGCGGCGATGTTCATCATCATGTTCGTGTACGGCTGGAACCAGTATCTCTGGCCCACCATGATCACCACCGAAGAGGACATGTTCACCCTCGTGCGCGGGATCAAGCAGATCACCCAGTCGCTGGAAGGCAACAGCATCCCCGAATACGGCCGCGCGAACCTGCTGGCGATCATCGCGGTCGTCCCGCCGGTCTTTGTGGTGATCTTTTTCCAGAGCTGGTTCGTCAAGGGCCTGACCGAATCCGACAAGTAGGAACAACACCCCCATGGCCCAGGTCAAACTCGACGGCATCCGCAAGATCTATCCCAACGGGTTCGAGGCGGTGAAACCCGCCACATTCACCATCGCCGACGGCGAATTCGCCGTGCTGGTGGGCCCGTCGGGCTGCGGCAAGTCCACGCTGTTGCGGATGGTGGCGGGGCTGGAGACGATCGACGAGGGGCATCTCATGATCGGCGAACGCGAGGTGAACAACCTCGATCCCGCCGACCGCGACATCGCCATGGTGTTCCAGAACTACGCGCTCTATCCGCACATGACCGTGCGCAAGAACATCGCCTACGGCCTGAAGAACCGCAAGACGCCCCAGGCCGAGATCGCGCGCAAGGTGGCGGAGGCGTCGGCGATCCTGAACCTCGACGACCATCTCGACAGCAAGCCCTCGCAGCTGTCGGGCGGCCAGCGCCAGAGAGTCGCCATGGGGCGCGCCATCGTGCGCGACCCGTCGCTGTTCCTGTTCGACGAACCGCTGTCCAACCTCGACGCCAAGCTGCGCAACCAGATGCGGATCGAGATCAAGGCGCTGCAACGCCGCCTTGGCGTCACCTCCATCTACGTCACCCACGACCAGGTCGAGGCGATGACCATGGCCGACCGGATCATCGTGATGAACGGCGGGCGGATCGAACAGATCGGCACCCCGGCCGAGGTCTATCACGCCCCCGCCTCGACCTTCGTGGCGTCGTTCATGGGGGCGCCGCCGATGAACCTGATGGCCGCCCAATCGAAGGGCGGCGATGTGGTCTTCGCCGGGCTGACCCTGCGCCACGGCAAGGGTGTCGAGGGCCCGGTCACGCTGGGCATCCGGCCAGAGGATCTGATCCTCGACCCGGCGGGTCCGCTGAAATTCGACGTCGCCATCATCGAGGAACTGGGCGCGCACCGCCTTTTGCACGGTGCCATCGGCGATCATCCCGTCACCGTGCACGCGGGCAAGGACGTGTCGGCGCGGACCGGCCCGGCAAACCTGTCGGTCAATCCCGATACCCTGTCGATGTTCGACGCACGCACCGGCATGCGGCTGTAGCCAGTTTCCGCGCCCCACGGTTGCCGGTTGCTGCAGATCATGACGGGGCCCCGCCCGGACAACCGCAAAAGACAGTGCGCAAGATGCGCCCCGCCCCGTACGCCCGCCGCCCGAAGACTTTAACTCGGGCCGCATTCCCCACACCCGGTGAATGCGGCCCCCGGTGCCCTAGGTCAGCTTGTCGGCGAAGAACGCCAGCGTCCGGTCCCAGGCCAGCGTCGCCGCCGCCTCGTCATAGCGCGGCGTCGTGTCGTTGTGGAAACCGTGGTTCACGTCGGGGTAGAAATGCACGCCGAATGCCTTCTGGTTGGCGCGAAGCGCGTCGGAATAGGCCTGCCAGCCTTCGTTGATCCGCTCGTCCAGCCCGGCATAGTGGATCAGCAGGGGCGCCTCTATGGCAGCGACATCCTCGGCCGCGGGCTGGCGGCCGTAGAACGGCACCGACGCGGCAAGATCGGGATAGGCGACCGCCAGCGCGTTGCACACGCCGCCTCCGTAACAGAATCCCACTGCGCCGACCTTGCCGGTCGATCCCTCGTGGTCGCGCAGATATTCGAAGGCGGCAAAGAAATCCTCCATCAGCTTGGCCGGATCAAGCTGGGACTGCATTTCGCGCCCCGCCTCGTCGGTGCCGGGATAGCCCCCAAGCGGTGTAAGACCGTCCGGCCCCAGCGCCAGATACCCCGCCTTTGCGGCACGCCGCACCACATCCTCGATATAGGGGTTCAGACCGCGATTCTCGTGGATCACCAGAACCGCCGGCAGCGGTCCTTCCGCACCGGCCGGTTTCGCCATCAGACCGCGGATCGTGCCGTTGCCCTCTGGGCTTTCGTATTCCACCTGCATGGTCTCGATGTCGGGATCGTCCACCGCCACCTGCTGCGCCCAGGCGTAATTCGGCTGCAACTGTTCCAGGATCATTGCGCCGGTGACGCCGACCGCGGCATATTTGCCGGCCTGCGCCATGAACTCGCGTTTCGAGATCTTGCCGTGGACATAGCCATCGAAGATTTCCAGGATCCGCTGGTCGAAATCGCTTGCCTTCTTGCGGTGGCCGGTGGCGGGGGTCTGTTGCATGGCGTTTCTCTCCATTCTGGCCCGCGCTGCGCGGGGCGACAGGCGAAAGCTTCGCCGCATCGCCGCAACGGGTCAAGCCTGCGACATGCGGCACGTCGCAGCGCCTGACCCGTCGCCCTTGAGCACATGGCAGGACGATGGGGCGTTGCGTCGGCCCGCGTGCAGGCTAGACTGAAAACAACGCAACACGGAGAATTGCCCATGAGCGGTCTGATCGCACTTCTCGATGACGTCGCCGCCATTGCCAAGGTGGCATCGGCGTCGGTGGACGACGTCCTGGGGCAGGCCGTCAAGGCGTCAAGCAAGGCGGCGGGCGCGGTCATCGACGACGCGGCCGTGACGCCGAAATACGTGCACGGCTTTTCCGCGGCGCGCGAGCTTCCCATCGTCTGGAGCATCGCCAGAGGATCGCTGTTCAACAAGATGGTGATCCTGCTGCCCGCTGCCCTGCTGCTCAGCAGTTTCGCGCCTTGGGCCATCGCGCCACTGTTGATGCTGGGGGGCGCCTACCTGTGCTTCGAGGGTGCCGAAAAGGTCTGGCACAAACTGAACCCTGCCGACCACCATATGGAGGAACTGGTGGTGCAGAAAATGGCGGATGCCACGCTGGAGGAAGAGAAGGTGCGCGGCGCGGTGAAGACCGATTTCATCCTTTCAGCCGAAATCATGACCATCGTGCTGTCGTCCCTGGCGCCGGATCTGGAGATCTGGACGAGGGCGGCGGTTCTGGCCGTTGCGGGTGTGATCATCACGCTGGTGGTCTATGGCGCTGTGGCGCTGATCGTGAAGGCCGACGATGTCGGGCTGGCCATGGTCGCCAGGGGGCGGCTGGCGGCAACACGGGCCCTCGGGCAGGCCATCGTGCGCGGGATGCCGGCGTTCCTGACGCTGCTGGTGATCGTCGGCACGGCGGCGATGATCTGGGTCGGCGGGTCGATCATCGTGCACGGCCTGCACGAGCTTGGGGTGCACGCCCCGCAAGAGATCATCCACGACCTTGCCCTGCGCGCCGTTGCCATCGTCGGGGCGGCACCCGGCGCGGTGGAATGGGCCGTGACGGCCTTTATCGACGGCATCATCGGCCTGACCCTCGGTCTGCTCCTGATCCCGGTGGCAAAGTTCGTGATCGCCCCGGTGGCGGGCCTGTTCAGCCGCGCGTGAAGCTGCATGACACGTCCCCCGGGGCGGGCGACTTGCGGAACCGGAACGGGCTGACGATCCCGGCAGTCTCGCAAGAAATGACCCGTCACGTGGCCGGACGACTGCATGTCCGGCGCAATGCGGCATTCCATGCGCCGCTGAAACGATACCCTGAAACGTGAATGGAGCCGGCACCCGGCGCCGTCACCGGGCGTGATGCCGCCGACCCGCAACCCGCTCAGCGCACCGGATCCAGCAATGCGTCCTCCAGCGTGCAGTCGCGCACCGCATCGAGTCCGCAGATCACCGGGACAAGCGATTTCGACAGGCAGATCCGCGCCTCCTGGATGCGCCCCGCCCTGCAGGTGATCGTGATCATGTCAGGCTCCAGCCCCGGATTGTCGGCCAGGAACGCCTCCTCGATCACCGACGCGGGCAGTTTGACCGCGTGATTCAGCCGACGCAGCACTTCGGGGCGCATCACCGCGCCATAGGCCCGGCGGGCCATGTCGAAATACGCATCCGCCGACAGCCCCGCGCAGCGCCCGTGCTTCTTCCACTGGTACCAGGCCGCGCCGCCGTCGCCCATGATGTCCGCCA
>JBGTLJ010000034.1:0-2236 GCA_041744175.1 Oceaniglobus sp.
CACGGCCTCGTAATGACCGGTGCCGCCGTTAACGACCTGTTCGTATGACGGATTTTCCACGCTGCCTCCGGCAAAGCCCGATGTGGCCTCGGACACGCCCTGAACCTTTTCGAAATCCGCCTCGGTGCACCAGAAGCAGCCCCCAGCAACCGTTATCGTGTCGGCATGGGTGGCAGTGCCCATCAACAGGGCAACGAGCGTCAGTGTGGTCTTCATGAAAATATCCTCAATCCGGGTTCCAGATGATCGACGGGCGCTGCAGGGTCCCCAGTCAGGCCCGATGCGACCCGTCCGCACCCGTCTTTAGTTATATCGCGCATACCAGGCGACATCACTTGACCTCGCGATCGTGATACATCGTCACAAGTTGTATGCCTCGATCGCCCGATGTATGGCCTGACCGGAAAACGTCTCCTGAGTTTGCCTGGCTGTCTTCACCCGCTTCAAACTGGATCTCGTTCGACATCATGATCGATCCCAGGCAGGAGCTGGGCCCCCTGCAAACCCGGCGCGGTCAACGGATCCCGAAGCGTTCAACCATTCCCCGCCAGTAACAGGGCCATAGCCCTTCTCGCGGTTCCTGATCGTCTTACCAACTTCCTGGCGGACGTGGGCTGCTTCGTTTGCCGGTAAGAGATCGTTCTCAAGAGCCCATTGCAGGATCGTTCTGATGCAGGCTAGGTAAACATCGGAGACCGTCTTGGGTGCCAAAGACTGTAGCTTTGCGTCCCGCCATCTCAAAAGATCGCGTTTCGTCAGTTTTCGAACATCGCTATGTCCAATGAACTTCCTCAGCTCTTTGATGACTGGTTTCCATCGAGCGTCTGCGCCGAAGCCTTTCCCGACGCTTTTGCGGCTGGAAATGTAGTCGTCGAATAGCCGATCCAGCGACAATGGTGGTTGTCTGATCTCTGTGGCCAGTGGGGCCACAGGCGCCGCCAGAAAGGCTATGGAAGTCTCGCCATTGTAGTTCCCTTCGTCGCGCTCCACCACTCGTTCGAGCGCTTCGTATTCCGCCCTGCACATCAACCGCGCCAGTGATCGCCATTCTGGTGTGCCGAAAGGCGAACAACGCATCGGTGGTCAGCGCCTATGAAGCAAGGATCAAAAAGCTGGAGCGCAAGAAGCTGGTTGTGCAAGAGCGGATCGCGAAATCCGTCCCACCAAGGGGACGGCTGGAGGATTGTATTGAACTCTCTTGGAGATTCCTGTCAAGTCCTTGGAATGTTTGGAAACATGGTGACTTCCCCATACGCCAGACTTTGCTTGGATTGGCCTTTGCGGAGCCTCTTCAGTTTTTGCCAAAATGGGGTGTATGAAACTCCAAATTTTCCATTGCCTTTCAGATACTTAGGGGAAATTTCTGGAGCAAAAAGCGAGATGGTGCTGTGAGAGAGGATTGAACTCTCGACCTCACCCTTACCAAGGGTGTGCTCTACCACTGAGCTACCACAGCCTGATCCGTGGCGGGTGGATAGACGTTTGACCGATGGCGTGCAAGAGGCGATGTACCTGCATATCCCGGCCTTCGCGCGGGGCTTTGACAGGCATACGGGCGGGACGCACCGCGCCACCTGGGGGGTCGTTTGCAATCTGGACCATCCAGGTGCACTGGGGTATCAGACCGGCATGGCAAAGCCGGGCAATTGCGCAGGAAACGAAAGATCGGCCCGCGAGGCGCGCCTGAAATCGGCGCTCAAGGCAAATCTGGCGCGGCGCAAGTTACAAGCGCGTGAGCGGTCGCGCGCCGGGAACGACACCGCGCCAAAAGCGGCGCAGACCGGCGAAAAGCCGGCTTCCGAAGAATAGAGGGCAGGCAGATGGATTCGATCGTGGTCAGGGGCGGCGGCGAACTGCGCGGAGAGATCCCCATCGCCGGCGCCAAGAACGCCTGTCTCACGCTGATGCCCGCCACCCTGCTCAGCGATCAGCCCCTGACCCTGACCAACGCACCCCGCCTGTCGGACATCGATACGATGACGGCGCTGCTGCGCTCGCTCGGGTGCGAGGTCAGCAGCCTGCAGAACGGTCAGGTTCTGGTCATGTCTTCCCATGACCTTCACAATCATACGGCGGATTATGACATCGTGCGAAAGATGCGCGCGTCGATCCTGGTGCTGGGTCCGATGCTGGCCCGCGATGGCCATGCGGTGGTTTCGCTGCCGGGGGGGTGTGCGATCGGCGCGCGCCCGGTCGATCTGCACCTGCGCGGGCTTGAGGCACTGGGCGCCGAACT
>JBGTLJ010000035.1:0-4695 GCA_041744175.1 Oceaniglobus sp.
TTCCGATGCCGACCGTAACGCGCTGCATGTCCGCATGGCGGATGAGGCAGTCCGGATCGGCCCCGCCCCGTCCAACCAGTCCTATATTGTGATCGACAAAATCATCGAGGCGGTCAGGGCGACGGGGGCACAGGCGGTGCATCCCGGCTATGGCTTCCTGTCCGAAAACAGCAGGTTCGCCGAGGCGTTGGCGGCCAGCGGCGTCGCCTTCATCGGACCGCCGGTGGGTGCGATCGAAAAGATGGGCGACAAGATCACCAGCAAGAGGATCGCCGCCGAGGCGGGTGTGTCCACGGTGCCGGGATACATGGGGCTGATCGCGGATGGCGACGAGGCGGTGAAGATCGCGGGCGAGATCGGCTATCCAGTGATGATCAAGGCATCGGCCGGGGGCGGCGGCAAGGGGATGCGCATCGCCTGGAGCGAGAGCGAGGTCAAGGAAGGGTTCGAAAGCTCGAAGAACGAGGCGGCAGCCAGTTTCGGCGACGACCGGATTTTCATGGAAAAGTTCATCACCCAGCCCCGGCACATCGAGATTCAGGTGCTGGCCGACGGCCACGGCGCCACGTTGTACCTGCACGAACGCGAATGCAGTATTCAGCGGCGTAACCAGAAGGTCATCGAAGAGGCGCCATCACCGTTCCTTGACGCCGAGACCCGCCGCGCGATGGGGCAACAGGCCTGCGCGCTGGCCGCCGCCGTGGGCTATGCCAGCGCCGGGACGGTCGAATTCATCGTCGATGGCGCGAGAAATTTCTATTTCCTGGAAATGAACACACGTTTGCAGGTGGAACATCCGGTGACCGAGCTGATCACCGGCATCGACGTTGTGGAACAGATGATCCGCATCGCCGCGGGCGAGGCTCTGACCTTCGGGCAGGACGACATCGCGATGAATGGCTGGGCAATGGAATCGCGGCTTTATGCTGAGGACCCCTATCGCGGCTTTCTGCCGTCCATCGGGCGGCTTACCCGCTATCGCCCCCCCGCCGAGACGGCGACCTCCTCCCATGCGGTGCGCAACGATACCGGCGTTTTCGAGGGCGGCGAGATCTCGATGCACTACGATCCGATGATCGCCAAGCTCTGCACCTGGGGGCCGGACCGGACCGCCGCCATCGAAGGCATGCGAACGGCGCTGGACAGTTTCGAGATCGAGGGGATCGGTCACAACCTGCCGTTCCTGTCGGCGGTCATGGACCACCCGAAATTCATCAGCGGCGACATCACCACCGCCTTCATCGCCGAGGAATATCCCGACGGTTTCACCGGTGTGACGCCACCCGAAAAGGAACTGCGCCGGATCGCCGCCGCTGCCGCGGCCATGTACCGGCTGGCCGAAATCAGGCGCACCAGGGTTTCGGGCCGGATGGACAACCACGAACGCAAGGTGGGCGCCGACTGGGTCGTGGACATTGCAGGCATGCGTCATGACGTGACGATCGAAGGCGACAGGGGCGGGGCCACGGTGAGCTTTCCCGACGCGCCGTCGATGCGTGTCGAATCGGACTGGACCCCGGGCAAGGCGCTGGCGCGGCTGACGGTCGATGGCACGCCCCTGGTTCTCAAGGTCTGCAAGATCACCGGCGGATTCAGGCTGCGCACCCGGGGGGCGGATTTGGCGGTGCGGCTCTATTCGCCGCGCCAGGCGCAGTTGGCCGCGCTGATGCCCGAAAAGCTGCCCCCCGACACCAGCAGGCTGCTGCTCTGTCCGATGCCCGGGCTGATCGTCAAGATCTACGTGGGCGTCGGCGACGAGGTGCAGGAGGGACAGGCTTTGTGCACCGTCGAGGCGATGAAGATGGAGAACATCCTGCGTGCCGAACGGCGCGGCACCGTCGCCCGGGTCAACGCCGAGGCCGGATCGAACCTGGCGGTGGACGACGTGATCATGGATTTCGAGTGAGAGCGTGACCCCCGAAGGCTGGATCGGCCCGGCGATCGTCGCCGCGTTCATAGCGGCAATCGTCACCGCGTTGGGCTGGGTGGTGACCGGGCGGCAGGAACGTCTGGCCGACGCGCGGCGCAGGGTCGAGCGGGTGCGCGACGTGCAGACGGCGCTGGCCGCCGAGATCCTGCCCTATGTGGAGGTTCTGGAACTGTTCGATCTGACCCAGCATCTGGACGACATGATCGACCGGATGCGCGCGGATGAGAGCTATCGCCCAGTGGTGCCGACCGAACGCAACGACACGGTGTTCCGCGCCATCCTGAGCGACATCCACATCCTTCCCGAACCGGTGATCCGTCCGGTCGTGCGGTATTACAGCCAGCTTTTCGCCATTGAGGCGATCATCGAGGATTTGCGCGCCGATGTGTTCAGGACGATGTCGCTTTCACAACGAGAGGCGATCTATGCAGATTACATCAGCCTTAAAATTCAGGCGCTGGCGCTTGGGCTTACGGCGCTGACCGAAATCGAGGCATCGCTTGGCCGCACCCCTGGTTGAGCCGGGGCGCTATTCGTCGGCTGGAGCGCGGTCAGTAGCCGGGGCGCGGCCCGGTCTGTCCGGCGATGGGGGCAGGTTTCTGGCGGGGTTCGGTCATGTAATTGACTTTCGATTGACCGTTGAAACATATCCCCTCACGGTGAAGAATTCAATAACCCGCATCAGTTGCCCAGCGCCTCTTCGTTCATCTCGCGCTGGCGCATCGGTATCTTATCGATCACGCGGGTCAGTTCGCGCACGTCCCAAGGTAGCGGCTTGCGCAGTTTGACCTCTCCGTCCTTGCCGACCAGCGCCAGCATGAACCCCCGGGGGCGCAGTTTCAGCCGGATGTCCGAGCGCGCGGCGGGGTCGGTATCGGTGATCAGCACGACATCGCGATCTCTAAGCGCATCGGGCCGGGCCAGAAGCAGGCGCAGCTGGTCCTGAAAGGCGGGATCGTCCTCGCTGTTGGCAAATACGACGACGGGGCGGGCGATCCAGCGGAATTCTTCGAGATCGACATCGGCCCCGGAAAACACCGCAAGCGGATCCTGTCGCCACCTGTCGATTACCGGCAGGACCGTCGCCTGGCCGGTCACCAGCGGCAACGCGTCCGCCGCCGCGGATTCGGCCGACTGGGCCCGCGCACCCGGCGCGCCAAGCACCAGCATGAGTGAAACAGCAAACGAAAATATCGCGCGCATGGGTCCTCCTATTCATGCCATATGTAGAGCGGGCGCCGTGGAAATCACAGGTTAAACATAATGGCCGCGCCCCGCGATAAAGAGGATGTGAGATGAGCGACTGGAAATCGAAGGCAACAGCCGAACTGCGCGGCCGATCCCTAGACGATCTGACCTGGCAGACCGCCGAGGGCATAGCGGTGCCGCCGGTCTATGGGCCGGAGGCGACCGAGGCGCTGGACCACATGGGTGCGATGCCGGGCGAACCGCCCTACACCCGGGGCCCGAAGGCGACGATGTATGCCGGGCGTCCCTGGACGATCCGCCAGTACGCCGGGTTTTCCACCGCCGAGGAAAGCAACGCCTTCTACCGCCGCGCGCTGGAGGCAGGGCAGCAGGGGGTCAGCGTCGCGTTCGATCTGGCCACCCATCGCGGTTACGACAGCGACCATCCCCGGGTGGAGGGAGACGTGGGCAAGGCCGGCGTCGCCATCGATTCGGTCGAGGACATGAAGACCCTGTTCGACGGGATACCGCTGGGCGACATCAGCGTGAGCATGACCATGAACGGCGCGGTGATCCCTGTGCTGGCCTGCTTCATCGTCGCGGGCGAGGAGCAGGGCGTGGCACGAACGGCGCTTTCCGGCACGATCCAGAACGACATCCTGAAGGAATTCATGGTCCGCAACACGTATATCTATCCCCCCGAACCCAGCATGAGGATCGTCGCCGACATCATCCAGTACACCGCCGAGGAGATGCCGCGGTTCAATTCGATCAGCATCAGCGGCTATCACATGCAGGAGGCCGGCGCGAACCTTGTGCAGGAGCTGGCATTCACTCTGGCCGACGGCAAGGAATACGTGAAGACGGCGGTGGCGCGGGGCATGGATGTGGATGCGTTCGCCGGGCGGCTGTCGTTCTTTTTCGCGATCGGGATGAATTTCTTCATGGAGGCCGCCAAGCTGCGTGCGGCGCGGTTCCTGTGGTACAAGATCATGCAGGAGTTCGAACCGAAGAAGCCGGGCAGCAGCGTGCTGCGCACCCATTGCCAGACCTCCGGCGTGTCGCTGGCCGAACAGGATCCCTACAACAACATCGTGCGCACCGCCTATGAAGCGATGAGCGCGGTGCTGGGCGGCACCCAGTCGCTGCACACAAATTCGTTTGATGAGGCCATTGCGCTGCCCACCGATTTCTCGTCGCGCATCGCGAGGAATACCCAGCTGATCCTTCAGAACGAAACCGGCGTCACCCGCGTGGTCGATCCGCTGGCGGGGTCGTATTACGTGGAAAAGCTGACGGCCGACCTGATCGAAGCCGCCGAGAAACTGATCGCCGAGGTGGATGAGATGGGCGGCATGACCAAGGCGGTGGCGTCGGGCATGCCGAAGCTGCGCATCGAGGAGGCGGCGGCGAGGAAACAGGCCGCCATCGATCGCGGCGACGAGGTTATCGTTGGCGTCAACAGGTTCAGGCTGGCGCAGCAGGACACGCTGGATATCCGGACCATCGACAACGACGGCGTGCGCGCGTCGCAGATCGCCCGGCTGGAGCGGATCCGCGCGGCCCGCGACGCCGCC
>JBGTLJ010000036.1:0-3434 GCA_041744175.1 Oceaniglobus sp.
TGCCGAGCTGCGCGAGCTTGCCGCCGATGGCCACGTCCGCCACGTAGGACAGTTCGGTGCCGCCCTCGACCTCGGCCAGCACCACGTTGGCGCCGCCCTTGGCAAACCCGGCCACGCCGCCCTTGCCTTCGCCCGCAATGCGGTAGCTTTCGGGCGGCTTCACGTCGGTCAGCGCGACGACGCCCTTGAAGGTCGCCTTGACCGGGCCGATCTTTTGCTTGACGGTCGCCTCGAACCCCGTCTCGGGGGTGCCCGACAGCTCTTCACAGCCGGGAATGCAAGCGCGCAGGGTGTCGGGGTCGTTCAGATGCGCCCAGACCGTCGCGCGGTCGGCCTCGATGATGCGGCTGCCCGTCAGTTCCATGATCTTCTCCCTCGTTGCGCCCAGCGTTATCCAGCGCCGGGTGCGACGTAAAGACCTATCGCGCCGCTTCGGCGCGGGCGCGCGGCCCCGATCAGGCCACCGCCATCACCCGGTCGCGGCGCACTGTATAGATGGCGCAGACCAGCGACATCGCCGCGGTTCCGGCCATGATCCACATCAGCGGCAGCGCCGATCCACGGCCCTCGAGAGCGATGCCCGCCAGAACCGACAGCGCAGCGCCGAAGCCGATCATCATCGCGCCGCCGAGGCCCGACGCGGTGCCTGCCAGATGCGGGCGAACCGACAGCATCCCGGCAGTGGCATTGGGCAGCACGAGACCGTTGCCGAGGCCGACGAAGATCATGAAGCCGAAAAACGCCAACTGGCCGCCGAGCCCGGCCAGAAAGACCGACAGCGCGATGAACAGCCCCGCCGCCGACAGGATCGACCCGGCAAGGATCATCGCGTTGATCCCGTAGCTGGTGGCGTAGCGCCCGGTGATGAAATTGCCGATCATGTAGCCGATGGCGGGCGCCCCGAAGAACAGCCCCAGCGTCGCGGCGTCCATTCCGTAGACGATGCTTCCGACATAGGGCGCGCCGCCGAGATAGGCGAAGAACGCCGCCGAAGTGAAGGCGGCGGTCAGGCAATAGCCCCAGAACCTGCGCGAGCCGAGCAGTTCGGGGTACTGGCGGACCTGTTCGCGAAAGCTCGACGTGGATCTGGCGGCGGTTTCGCCGAGGTCGAGCCAGACAAGGGCCTGGATCAGCACACCCATCCCCGCCAGCACCCAGAAGCTGGCCTTCCATCCGAATTGCGCGTCAAGCCCGCCGCCGATGGCAGGCGCGATCATCGGCGCCACGGCCATGCCCATGGTGACATAGCCGATCATCGACGCCGCCTGGTTTTGCGGAACCATGTCGCGGATCACCGCGCGGCTTAGCACGAGGCCCGAGATCACGATGGCCTGCACGATGCGCAGAGCGAGGAATATTTCAACCGTCGGCGCGAAGATGCAGGCGACGGAGGCGACGATGAAGACCGCGCCGCCAAACAGGATCACCGGGCGGCGCCCGAACCGGTCGGACACCGGGCCGATGACAAGTTGCAGCACCGCGTTGCCGGTCAGATAGAGCGCCACCGAAAGCTGCATCGTCGCATAGTCGGTGCCGAAATATGCGGTCATCCCCGGCAGCGAAGGCAGGAACATGTTCATCGCCAGCGCGGAGATGCCCGCGAGCAGGATCAGCGTGGCAATATGCGGGGGGGTCGTGCGGTCGAGAAAGCGCACGGGGACGTTCTGGGTCATGGGCGGCAATCTAGGCGGGGCAGGACGGGCCGTCCAGTGGCGATGGCGGGCGCGGTGGGGCCGGTGCCGCCTTGCATCGCAGGGCTCGGCGTTGTCGTGGTGGCCACAGGGTCGGCCAAACCTTGCGATGGGCGCTTTTCGTGTCCCGGGCCAGCGGCTATGACAGTGCAGGGACGGGGGGACACGATGAAGGACATCCTGCAGCAACTCGAGGACCGGCGCGCCGAGGCGCGGCTGGGCGGCGGTCAGGCGCGCATCGACGCCCAGCACGCCAAGGGCAAGCTGACGGCGCGCGAACGCATCGAGCTGTTGCTGGACGCCGACAGCTTCGAGGAATTCGACATGTTCGTCACCCATCGCGCCACCGATTTCGGCATGGCCGACCAGAGGGTGCCGGGCGACGGGGTGGTCACCGGCTGGGGCACCATCAACGGACGGCAGGTCTATGTGTTTTCGCAGGATTTCACCGTTCTGGGCGGATCGCTGAGCGAAACCCACGCCCATAAGATCTGCAAGATCATGGACATGGCGATGCAGAACGGCGCGCCGGTGATCGGGCTGAACGACAGCGGCGGCGCGCGCATCCAGGAGGGCGTGGATTCCCTGGCCGGCTACGCCGAGGTGTTCAACCGCAACATCGCCGCCAGCGGCGTGGTGCCCCAGATCAGCGTCATCATGGGGCCCTGCGCGGGCGGGGCCGTCTATTCCCCGGCGATGACCGATTTCATCTTCATGGTGCAGGGCAGCAGTTACATGTTCGTCACCGGGCCCGACGTGGTCAGGACCGTCACCAACGAGGTCGTCAGTGCCGAGGAGCTGGGCGGTGCCGCGACCCACACCCGCAAGTCCAGCGTCGCCGACGGCGCATTCGACAATGACGTGATCGCGCTGACCGAGGTGCGGCGGCTGGTGGATTTCCTGCCGCTCAACAACCGCAGCAAGCCGCCGGTGCGCCCGTTCTTCGATGCGCCCGACCGGCTGGAGCCGAGCCTTGACACGCTGATCCCGGATGCGGCCAACACGCCCTACGACATGAAGGAGCTGATCGTCAAAGTTGCGGACGAGGGCGATTTCTTCGAGATCCAGGCCGAGTTCGCCCGCAACATCCTGACCGGGTTCATCCGGCTGGAAGGATCGAGTGTGGGTGTGGTGGCCAACCAGCCCATGGTGCTGGCCGGATGTCTGGACATCGACAGTTCGCGCAAGGCGGCGCGGTTCGTGCGGTTCTGCGACGCCTTCGAGATCCCGATCCTGACGCTGGTGGATGTGCCCGGCTTCCTGCCCGGCACCGGGCAGGAGCTGGGCGGCGTCATCAAGCATGGCGCCAAGCTGCTGTTCGCCTATGGCGAGGCGACGGTCCCGAAGGTGACGCTGATCACCCGCAAGGCCTATGGCGGGGCCTATGACGTGATGTCGTCCAAGCATCTCGGGGGCGATCTGAACTATGCCTGGCCGACAGCCGAGATCGCCGTGATGGGGGCCAGGGGCGCGACCGAGATCCTGTATCGAAGCGAGCTTGCCGACAGCGCCAAGATCGCCGCGCGCACCGCCGAATACGAGACGAACTTTGCCAATCCGTTCAAGGCGGCAGAGCGTGGGTTCATCGACGAGGTGATCGCCCCCCACGCCACCCGCAAGCGGATCTGCCGCGCCTTCGCGTCCCTGCGCGGCAAGCGGAAAACCAATCCGTGGAAGAAGCATGACAACATCCCGCTGTAGGGTCACCGGAGCGAGCGGCACACGGCGGCGGGCAGGTTGCGG
>JBGTLJ010000037.1:0-4360 GCA_041744175.1 Oceaniglobus sp.
TTTGCCGTCGCCCGCTCGCGGCTGCCCAGAAACCGCCCCGGCAATTTCGACAGCGTGGTGGCAGGCACCCGCCGCGCGCCCGCCCCTGCCGCCCTGCAAGAGCAACCCCAGCAGGTCGCCCGGATCGCCGCGCCGTCATCGGTGGCGACGCCCAGTATCCCCACCCGTGCATCGGTCGCCCAGCAGGCAACTTTGAAAAACGCCATCAATCTCGGCGCGGTGAACCTGATCGGCGTCTACGGCGCGACATCGAACCGCCGCGCTCTCGTGCGCCTGCCCTCAGGTCGGTTCGTCAAGGTCAGGGTCGGCGACAGTGTCGATGGCGGGCGTGTCGCCTCCATCGGACAAAGCGACCTCAGATATACCAAATCCGGGCGCAACGTCACCCTGTCCATGCCCAACGGCTAGACGACCCGGGCGGCCAACCGGCACGGCACACCGTGCCGACGCCCCCGTGCCTCAGCCGTCGGCAAGCACGCCGCGGTCGATCTGATCCTGCTCGATGCTCTCGAACAGCGCCTTGAAATTGCCCTCGCCAAAGCCGTCGTCGCCCTTGCGCTGGATGAACTCGAAAAAGATCGGCCCGATCACCGTCCTGCTGAAGATCTGCAGCAGGATCTTCGTCTCGCCGCCGTCCAGCACGCCTTCGCCGTCGATCAAAATGCCATGGCGCATCATCCGGTCCTTGGGTTCGGTATGTCCCACGACCCGGCCATAGCTCATGTCGTAATAGCTTTCCGGCGGCGGGGGCATGAACGTCACACCCCGGGCGGCGATCCGGTCCACCGCGGCGTAGAGATCGCGCGCGCCCACGGCAATGTGCTGGATGCCCTCGCCGTTGTAGCGCCGCAGGTATTCGACGATCTGCCCGGTGTCGCCCCGGTCCTCGTTGATCGGAATCCGGATCCGCCCGCAGGGCGAGGTCAGCGCGCGGGAATAAAGCCCGGTGTGCTTGCCCTGGATGTCGAAGAACCGGATTTCGCGAAAGTTGAATGTCTCGCCATAAAAGGCAAACCATTTGTCCATGTTGCCGCGGTGAACGTTATGGGTCAGATGGTCGAGATAGTGGAACCCCACGCCCTCGGGATGCGCCCTTGCGATCCAGTCGAACGCGTCATTATAGGGGTTTGCCTCGTAATAGGTATCGATGAAATAGATCAGCGATCCGCCGATCCCGACGATGGCGGGCACATCCAGCGTCTTGCCGGGGCCGGTGTATTCCTCGGCGCCGTGCGCCACGGCATGGGCCAGCGCGTGAGCGGCGTCCACCACCCGCCACCCCATGGCCGATGCGCAGGGGCCGTGCCGGTCGGCAAAGCCTGCGGCATGGCCGTTGTCGGCGGCGTTGACGATATAGGTGATGTCACCCTGCTGCCACAGCTCGATCGGCTTGCTTACGTGGTTTGCGGTGTGCACATAGCCCATCCGCGCGAACGCTTCGCGCAGCCTTTCGGGCTCGGGATGGGCGAACTCGACGAACTCGAACCCATCGGTTCCGGCCGGATTGGCCACGTCGATCACCGCCTTCGGCGCGTCGTGGGGGAACGGACCCATGCAATATCTCCTGTTATCAAAGTATAGGACATGATAGCGCAACTTCGCCGGGAATTTTGCGCGTTTTGGCTCCCGAGACGGATACACCATGCGCAAATTTTGCGCTAAGCTCGCGATGTCCGCCGGAGACCCGCATGACCGACCTCGACCAGAGCGACAAGCGCCTGCTGGCAGCGCTTCAGCGTGACGCCCACCTGACCGCACAGGAACTGGGCGAGGCGCTGAACCTGTCTCCGTCCCAGGCCGGGCGGCGGCGTCAGCGGCTGGAAGCCGAGGGCTTCATCGACCATTATACCGCCCGGCTGAACCCGCGCCGCCTGGGGCTGTCGATCCAGGCCTTCGTGCAGGTGGAAATGGCCAGCCACCAACCCGAACAGGCCCGCAGCCTTGCCACCCTGCTGGCCGCTTGCCCGGAAGTGGTCAGCGCCTGGACCCTGACCGGAGAGGCGGATTACCTGCTGCGGATATACTGCACCGACCTGACGGCGCTGAACCGGCTGCTGCACGACGTGCTGCTGCCCCATGCCGCCGTCGCCCGGGTGCGCAGCCAGATCGTCATGGACCAGCTGAAACCGGACGCACCGCTGCCAACCTGACACGCCCCCGAAACCCTACCCGGAAACGCCCCCGAAACCGCCCCTGACCCAACGGAGCCGAAAATGGAATCCTTTCTCTACCAAGCGACGATCTATCTGGGCGCGGCCGTCATCGCGGTGCCGCTGGCCACCCGGCTGGGGCTCGGGTCGGTGCTGGGATACCTCGCCGCGGGCATCGTCATCGGGCCGGTCCTGCACCTTGTGGGCAGCGAAACGGCGGATCTTCAGCATTTTGCCGAATTCGGCGTGGTGATGATGCTGTTCGTCATCGGGCTCGAACTTGAACCAAAGGCGCTCTGGGCCATGCGCCACCGGCTGATCGGGCTCGGCGGGCTTCAGGTCGTCGTCACCATGGGGCTGATCGCGGGCGGAGCGGTGATGCTGGGGCTGCCCGCGAACCAGGCGACCGCGGTGGGGATGATCTTTGCGCTGTCCTCCACCGCCATCGTGCTGCAGACGCTGTCGGAAAAGGGGCTGATGCAGACACCGGGCGGACGGACGTCGTTTTCGGTGCTGCTGACCCAAGACATCGCGGTGATCCCGATGCTGGCGCTGCTGCCGCTGCTGGCGCTCGACGGGCTGAACGCGAGCAATGGCGCTGGCGGTTATGGCCCGGCCGCGCACGGAACGGTGCCCAGCCAAAACGCTGCGCCGCCCCCCCAGATCGAAACTGCCGAAGGGCTGGCCGAACAGGCGGGCACCACCACCGACGCGATCACCTCGGGCACCCCGGAAAAGGCCGCAGAGGCCGCCGTCACCCTGGTACAGAGCCTGCCCGGCTGGGGCATCACCCTTGTCACCATTGCCGCCATCGGTCTGATCGTGCTGTTTGGCGCCTATGCCACGCGGC
The DNA here is from genome assembly GCA_041744175.1 of Oceaniglobus sp. Taxonomy (GTDB): domain Bacteria; phylum Pseudomonadota; class Alphaproteobacteria; order Rhodobacterales; family Rhodobacteraceae; genus Oceaniglobus. The sequence continues at coordinate 3,001 of JBGTLJ010000037.1, forward strand.
CGATCTTTCAGTTCATCCACCGCGCCCGGCTGCGCGAACTCTACGTCGCTCTGGCGCTGCTGATCGTGATCTCGATCGCGTTCCTGATGACTGTGGTCGGCCTGTCGCCTGCGCTTGGCACGTTTCTGGCCGGAGTCGTGCTGGCGAACTCGGAATTCCGCCACCAGATGGAATCCGACATCGAACCGTTCAAGGGCCTTTTGCTGGGGCTGTTCTTCATCACCGTGGGCGCCGGGATCAGCTTTCCCACCCTCTTCGCCGCGCCGTTCACGCTGCTGGGCCTCACTCTGGCGGTGATGGCCGTCAAGGGCCTGGTGCTCTGGGCGCTGACGCTGATCTTCCGGATCCGGGGGCGCGACCGCTGGCTGTTCACCCTCGGCCTCGCCCAGGCCGGCGAATTCGGCTTCGTGCTGGTGTCGTTCGCGCTCAGCACCGATGTGCTGCCGATGGCTCTGTCGGAAACGCTGCTTCTGGTGGTGGCGCTGTCGATGCTGCTGACACCGCTGTTCTTCATCGCCTACGAACGGCTGTCGGCCCGCATGGCCGTCCCCGACGACACTCTGGAGGCGGACGAGATCGACGATCGCCAGCCGATCATCATTGCGGGGATCGGGCGGTTCGGCCAGGTGATCAACCGGATGATGCAGATGGCGGGATTCGCCACCACGGTGATCGACAACAACCTCGAAACGATCCAGCTGATGCGCAAGTTCGGCTTCAAGGGGTTCTTCGGCGATCCGACCCGCCCCGAGCTGCTGCATGCCGCCGGGTTCGACGCCGCGCGCGTCCTTGTGGTGGCGATGGACGACCGCAAGGCGGCGCTGCAACTGGTGCGCTATGCACGTCAGGAACGCCCCGACATCCACATCGTCGCCCGCGCCTACGACCGGGTCCACACCTATGAACTCTATGCCGCCGGGGCCAACGACATCGTGCGCGAAATGTTCGACAGTTCGCTGCGCGCCGGGCGCTACGTGCTGGAAAACATGGGCATCCCGGAGTACGAGGCAAAGGAGATGGAGCATGAGTTCTTCAAGCTCGACCGCCACGCCCTGCTGGAACTGGCCGAACTGTGGCAGCCCGGCGTGCCCATCGACCGCAATCCGACATACCTCGCGCGGGCGCGCGCCCTGAACAAGGAACTCGAAACCGCGATCAAGGAATGGAAAGGTTACATCTGTGCCGAAACTCTGGCGGACAGCATCGAAAAATCCAAGGACATCCCGCCGGACGTGAAACAATGCACCGTTGGCACGGTGAAGATCACCCTTTGGATCGAGAGGGTGAAGAGGTAATGGAATAGAATCCTCGTCGAACGCTTATTGCGTTTTTGCTGAAATCACGGACAATCAAATGATAT
>JBGTLJ010000038.1:0-2909 GCA_041744175.1 Oceaniglobus sp.
ATCCCCAGCGTGACCTCGGGCAGACCGACGCGGACGCGGCAGATGCCGATGCGGGCCTGCGTGCCGAGGGCGATTTCAAGGCCACCCCCCAGCGCCACACCATGAAGGATCGCGATCACCGGCGTCGCGATCTCCTCCATCCGGTTTATGATGGTGGGCAGGATGGGCGCCTGCGGCGTCTTGCCGAATTCGCGGATGTCGGCCCCGGCAACAAAGCTGCGGCCCTTGCCGTAAAGGGCGATGACATCGATATCCGGATCGGCAGCGGCGCGTTCCAGACAGTCTTGAAACGCTTGCCGCAAGGCGTGAGAGGCTGCGTTAACCGGCGGATTGTCAAAGGCGATCAGCCCTGTCCTGCCGACCTTTTCCAATGTCACGACGTCCGTCATGGAACCCCCCTCATTTGCGAAATATAATTCCGCTGTGCGAACAGCTAAAGCCAGTTGCTGTGACCTGTCAAGCGAGCGACCGCTTGACGCCTAAGCCCGCTGGCGGCATGGTTCCGCTATGCGAACGATTGTTTCACGGAATTGACCATGGTGGAAAAGAGCATGCCCGCGATCGTGCCCGTCGATGTGCCTGGTCCCGATCCCGTCGATCTGCCCAGCCTCGTGCGTCAGCATGGGGCTGCGCGACCGGGTCATCCAGCGATCGTGGCGGGCGACGAGGTCACGACCTGGGGCGATCTTGCTGCGGCGATGGACCGTGTTGCGTGGCACCTGATCCGCCTTGGTCTGCGTCACAACGACGTCGTCGCCAGTCTGGGGGGCGTCAAGCCGCAGCACCTGACGCTTTACCTCGGCACGCTCGCGGCGGGCGGGACCTTCGCGCCCATGATGATCTCGGCCACGCCACATATCGTGGCGGGTCTTGTCGCGAACTGCGCGCCGCGCCTGATCTTCGCCGATGCGGCAGGGCAGGCGGCGCTGGGCGATCTTCAGGCAGAATCGATGGACGGCCTGCTGGCGGATTGTGCGGATACCGAACCCAGCGCGCTGCCCCATATCGCGCCGACAGATGGCTTCGACATCATTTACAGTTCTGGCACCACCGGCGCGCCCAAGGGCATCATGCACAATCACCGGTTCCGCGGGCGGCAGCGGGCGCGGATGGCGGGCTTTGGCTTTGACCATTGCGCGCGGCTGCTGGTGTCGACGCCGCTTTATTCCAACACGACCTTGGCCGCATTGTTGCCAATGCTGGCGGGGGGCGGCACGGCGGTGCTGATGCCGAAGTTCGACGCAGGCGATTGGTTGGCGCTGGCGCAGGCACACCGCATCACCCATGCGATGTGCGTGCCCGTACAATTCCGCCGCCTGCTAGCGCACCCGGATTTCGACGCGAGCGACCTTGGCGCCTTCGTCACCAAACTGTCGACCAGCGCCCCACTGACCGCCGACCTCGGTGCAGAGCTGCTGGCGCGCTTTCCCGGCCGCATGGTGAATATCTACGGCATGACCGAAGGCGGCGTCGGTTGCCTGATGGACCTGACGGCCCACCCCGACCGGCTGGATACCGTGGGGCAGGTCGTGGCGGGCGGCAACTTGATGACCCTCGGCCCCGATGACACCCCCCTTCCGCAGGGCGAGGTCGGAGAGATCGTGGGCCGTTCCGTCACCATGATGACTGGCTATTGCAACGCGCCCGACCTGACGCGTGCCGCACTCTGGACCGACGCGCAGGGCGTCCACTGGATGCGCTCTGGCGACATGGGGCGGGTCGATGCGGACGGCTTCTTGCACGTCATGGACCGCACAAAGGACATGATCAACTCTGGCGGATTCAACGTCTTTGCCGTCGATCTGGAAAACGCGCTGCTGTCCCACACTGCGGTGGCCGAGGCGGCGGTGATCGCCGTCCCGAGTGAAGAATGGGGCGAGACGCCGCTGGCCTACGTCGTCCTGCGCAATGACGCCGACCCAGAGGTGTTGCGCGCCCATGCCAACGACCGCCTCGGCAAGACCCAGCGTATCAGCCGCGTCATCGCCACCGACGCCCTGCCGCGCAGCGAGATCGGCAAGATACTCAAGCGCGCGCTGCGCGCCCCCCATTGGCCCAAGGAGAGACCATGACCCCTGACACCCATTTCCGAGAGGGCCTTGCCGCCAAAGAGATCCGCCTGCAGCATTGCGCCACTTGCGACACCCATATCTTCTTTCCCCGCGTCCTGTGCCCCGCTTGCCATGGCACCGATCTGAACTGGGTCACTGCCAGCGGCGTGGGAGAGGTCTATACCTTCACCACCGTCCGCCAGCGGCCGGAAAGCGGCGGCGATTACAACGTCGCCATGGTGGAACTGGCCGAAGGCGTGCGCATAATGACGCGCGTGGACGGCGACCCGCAGTCGGTGAAAGTGGGCATGCCCGTCACGGCTTACGTCGGCGACATCGACGGCAAACCGGCGGTGCTGTGCCGCAGATCGGAGGCATGAGCATGGATCACGCATTGCGCGGCAAGTCGGCCATCGTGGGCCTTGGCGTTGCCGGTCTGGGCGAGGCACCGGGATACACAAGCTGGGATATCATGGCGCAGTCCGCACAGGCGGCGCTGGCCGACGCAGGGTTGGCACTGAAGGACGTGGACGGATTGTTCTGCGCCATGATGGAGGATTCGATGCCCGTCCTGATGGCGGCGGAATACCTCGGGGTCAGGCCCCGTTACGTCGACGGCACTCTGACGGGTGGATCATCTTTCGTGAACTATCTGGCGAGTGCGACGGCAGCTCTGGATGCCGGCCTGTGCGATGTGGCGCTGGTCTGCTACGGCAGCAACCAGCGCACGGCATCTGGCAAGCTCGTCACCGCGTCACGCCTGCCGCCCTATGAAGCGCCTTACAAACCGCGCTATCCGGTGTCGGGCTACGCCATGGCGGCGCAGCGGCACATGCACGAGTATGGCACCACGCGCGA
>JBGTLJ010000039.1:0-2173 GCA_041744175.1 Oceaniglobus sp.
GATCCGACCCGCTCGGCCAGCGCTTCCAAGGTCAGACCTCGCTTCAGTCTGAGCTCTCGAACGCGCTCTCCCAATGGTGTTGGCACCGGTGTCCTCCTGTTTTTCAACGAGTTCGTTGTTGCGATACATCTAGTGCTTGACACGCCATACGCGCAATCCCTATCTTTCGCAGAAGTTCGCAAGAACGAACTGCAGTTAGCGCATGTACAAGACAGGAGGCCGTCATGGCAAAAGGCAAAGGGTCAGGGACCCATCACGTAGTTCCCAGCTCCGGTGGCGGCTGGGACATCCGCCGAGGCGGCGCCGACCGCGCCAGCGGGCATTTCGACACCAAGCGGGAGGCGATCGACCGTGGCCGGGAGATGAGCCGCAACGCCGGGACGGAATTCAAGATCCACAACCGGGACGGCCGGATCGGCCAGTCCGATTCGCACGGGAATGACCCGCGCACCATCAAGGGCTAAGGAGAACCGATCATGGCCTCAGTGACGAGTTTCATCCGCAACATGCCTGCCTCGTCGCTGCAGGCCTATTTCCACCATACCGGCATCGCGCTTCCGACCGAGGTCAACTGGGATGCGCCCGAGCCCGAGGTGGTTCGCGTCACGCTCCGCGCCGTTGACGAAATGGACGACGAAGCCCGCGCCCGTATCGTCAATGATGCCGAGCGGGTCGGTGCCCTCGCCGACGATGCTGGGCAGACCGCACTCTATAGTGTTGTCGACGACCGCACGGTTCTCGACGATCTCGCGAATGGTCACGCCCGCTCGCTCTGGATGTTCCTGAACGAGCCGATTCGGTTCCGTCATGCCGAAGAGGTCCGTTACACCGATGAACGCCGCCGCGGTCGGAGCTGGGATGGGTTCATCGGAGAGCCGAACCTTGATCTGCGCCGTGACGAGGCATCCATTGATGCCTTCAAGGCGGCGCTGCGCGAGCGGTTCGCTTCCAACAACATCCACATCGACATCTTCGGGCGCTACCGGCCAACCTTCGACGGCGAGGATTGTGAGCTGGTGCAGATCGCGATTTACCGCGAGGGCCTGCTGGACGACTTCCTCGCGTTCGATGATGGCGGCGCGCTCGTCCGTCGCGCTCGCCGCCCCGTCTTCGAGGCCGCGATGACTTATGAGCCGGCGACCGGCGTCATCGAGGTAGTGGCCAACGACCGCGAGAGCCGCGAGGAGATGGTGCGCTTCATGGCGCGGGACCTGCTCGGCATCGAGTTCCAGAGCGAAAAGGTGCCGTTCCGTAATTACGACCTCGATGTCCTCCTGCACCCCTTCAGCTTCCCAACGGACCCTGAGGACGGGATCGAATCCGTCGAGGTCAAGCAGCTGCGACTGATGCCCATCGACAATAACGCCGAACGCGTCACCCTCGAATGCCTGCGGAAAGCTGACCGCACCATCTGGAGCATGTCGGCAGAGCGGTTCGGGCCCAACGACCCGCTGGCTGGCGGATGGGTGGCGACGCAGGCGAAGCTGACCATCAAGTTCCATCCCAAGGGCGACGCGAAGCGGGGTCGGACGCTGCCGCTGACGATCACCATGCCGCATGGCTGCAATCTCAAGGACCAGACCGAGGAGGAGCAGTTGATCGGCGAAAAGTACCTGCGCCGTTGGGGCATCCTTTCCGGGGCTGATAGTGCCGTCTTCGATTGATCGAAAGGCGGTAGACCTGCTGCTGTCTGTGATCGAGACGCCGGATGCGGTTATCAGCGGCTCGGTCCTCGACGGCTACTATGGGCGCGTCGCGCCAGCGCTGACCGCGGCTGGGATCCTTCAGCCGAAAGATCACTCGCGGGCAGCTATTTCACTCGTCGACCACGAAGACGAGCCCGTCAATCTGACTTGGTCACCTGAACATCGGGCATATGGGTATTTTAGCCCGTCAGCGGGGTGGGTGAATGTCCCCGGTGATCAGTTGGCAACGTACCGTGTCAACTTCAACACGTTGCTCGAACAGCTGCTGGAGCGGCTGGATCTGTCGCCGCGAACCGGCCCTGTCGAACTCGTGCCCGACCTTCTGTGGGAGGTCGGCGACGCGAGACTTCCAGGACGCAGCAAACGTACATCCGTCTGGATTGGCCGTCGGCTCTGCGAACCAGCGATATGGAAAAGTTTCATCGATACTGCCCGCAAGCGTCCGGCGCCCGGCTTGCGAATCGTCC
>JBGTLJ010000040.1:0-1766 GCA_041744175.1 Oceaniglobus sp.
TACGTCGGATGATGTTCAAGAGTCCCATGTGTATCACTCCAGTGTCCCCCGCTGCGCATGGCGCTGGGGGAAGGCTCACATGGGTCAATTCTCAATGGAAATTATGCCGCTACCCGGGTCACTTCTGAGTGGAAATCAACAGATCTGGTTCAGGTAGCCGTAGAGATAAATCCGCAGCATCAACCCAGGATGATATCCGGGCCGACCCGTAAAAGCGGGTCGCGCGTTGAAGCCAAGCACAGCAAGATCCAGCAAGTTTGCAAACGCATCAATGGCGCGGACAGGGCTGGTCTCGCCAACACAATCGTCAAGATGTTCAGGCAGCAACATCGTCTGCTGGCGATCTAAGCCTTCGATAAATTGCGACATGATCAAACTCCGCATCGAATATGGAAATCATACCATCATCTGGGAAAAGGAGGGGGTGTTTTCACACAGCCTCCGGACGAAACAGCCGTTCGATGTTCCGTATCATCAAATGGCGCTCTATCGGGCACATCCGAGCGAGGGCCGTTTTCGTTGTCCCTTTACAGGTTCTTTCTAAATCAACCTTCGCGCCGCCGCTGCAAGATCTTCTCTCCCACCAGACAATCGTACCCCATTGCCAGCGTCACGCGTTCGGCGAAGCGTCCTTTTGGCAGGGCGTCCGCGATTTCGAGCACAAACTTTGCTCGGATTGCGCCCGCGAAGTCTTGCCACTCCGCAGCGGGTAGTACGAAGGCGCCGGGTCCTCCGGTAACGCAGTCGCGGTAATAGACGTCGAGATCGGGCAGAAACCAGACGGGGTCCCGCCCCGGGATCACAAGTGGCAGCCCATTGACTGTGATGCCCCGCGCGACAACCGCGTCGCGGGCCGGCTGGACTGGAGGGCCGTCATTGTTCGGACCATCACCGGATATGTCGATGACCTGGCGGTAGGAAACGAAGGGACTGAAGTCGAACTGACGTGCCGCAAAAAGAAGTCCTGCCGAGATCGAGGTCTTTCGCGATGTCCCCCCGGTCTCGGCCAGGATTCTCCCTCCGAAATCCGACGCTGCGTCGCGCCCATCGATGAGCGTCCAAGGCACCAATACTCGTTGCTTCCCGGCGTCGGACCATTCGACATAGGTGAGCCCGATCCGCCCCAGGTTGCCGCGCCCGATGGCCTCCAGCACTTCGGGCGATGTCAGGGCCTGGGCATAACCCAGCCGCTGGGTCGCCAGATCGGCGGCCGACATCGAACGCGAGATATCGACCGCCAATACCAGCTGCATGTCCACTTCTGCCGGCTGCGCGTGGACTGCGTGGGCTGCGATGAGCAGACAAAGAACGTTGAAAAGGCGCACGGGACCAGAGTTTCCCCAGGGGCATGTCTTCTACCACCACGGTCGTTCACTACCGCTCTCGGATCAAGCACGTTTCGACCAAGTCTCGTGATGAGTCTGGGCTCGAACCTGCCGTTCGCCGCGTTTTGGCCCAGTTCGTCCGGGTGATGCGGCGGATCGCTCCGAGGAGATGGAAGCCAACCTGCGCGCCCGGCAGCTGAAGAGGCACATCCACCGCAAGGGCAAGCGCGGCAAGCCGCTGACCGAACAGGGCAAGGGCAGCAACCGGACCAAATCGACGGTTCGCGTCCGGGTCGAGCATGTCTTCGGCGCGCAAACCAACGACATGGGCGGCACGCTGGTGCGCTCCATCGGCCTGGCGCGGGCGAAGGCCAAGATCGGGATAAAGAACCTGGCCTATAACATGCGCCGTCTCGGCCAGTTGCGCCGCCTGAACCCGTG
>JBGTLJ010000041.1:0-1935 GCA_041744175.1 Oceaniglobus sp.
AGATCTGCGGCATCCAGCGCAACGGGCGCCGCTATCGCGGCAACCTCGTGCCGCTGTTGATTCAGAAATACGGGATCGAAGTCGGCGACCCGGAGACCGGGTTCGAATTCGACCAGATCAAGTCGTTCCGCCGCTTCCTTCTGTTCGCCCGCGACACCATCCGCTGGCGGCGCCCGATGGAACCGGACATTCACTGGTCCGCCATGTCCGGCCATATCTCGACCTTCATCGTGAACGGCGGCCGCTACGACAAGATCTTCTGGACCGAGGATTTCAACGACGGGATGCAGGACGTTCTGTCGGCGGTGAACACGCCGCACAAGATCGACCTCGCCACCATCCCCCGCTTCAACGAAAGCGAAGGGCATGGGCCGAAGCGTCTGCACAAGGTGTCGGAGTATTTCGACGATCTGTCGATGCATCTGATCTACGAGATCTACAAGAAGGACTTTCAGCTCTTCCGGTACGATTTCGAGAACCCCGACAACAAGATGCCGATCGGTGAAATCGACCTGGCCGAGGTGCACGCCAAGCTGGGCGAATAGGTCCACGGGCCGGAAATTTCAAAGGCCGTGGCCGCCCCGCGGCGGCTTTCGCCTATCCGTCGTCTTCATGGATCAGTCCGATGTCGTGTCTGGCCCACCTGTTCTGGTAGGCGGCGTCAGCCGGAACACGGCGACATAAAGCGCCGGGATGAAGACCAGTGTGACCAGCGTCCCCACGATGATCCCGCCCATCATCGCGTAGGCCATCGGGCCCCAGAACAGCTGGCGCGAGATCGGGATCAGCGCGAGGCTCGCCGCCGCAGCTGTCAGAAGGATCGGCCGCGCGCGGCTGTCCGACGCCTCGAACACGGCGTCCCAGGCATCGCGTCCGGCGGCGCGCACGACCTCGATCTCGTGCACGAGGATGATGGAGTTCCGGATCAGGATGCCGACCAGCGCCAAGACGCCCAGGATCGCCACGAACCCCAGCGGCGCGCCCGACAGCAGAAGCGCTGCCACGACGCCGATCAGGCCGAAGGGGGCCGCGCAGAGCACGATGAAGGTCAGCCGGAAGCTTTGCATCTGCACGATGACCAGCGTCACCATGATCAGCATCATCAGCGGCACCACGTCGGCAATCGGCCCCTGACTTTCGGCACTGGTTTCGACAGTGCCGCCGATCACGACGCGGTAGCCCGCGGGCAGGCTGTCGTTCAGCGCCGCGATCCCATGCGCCAGCGATGCGACCACGGTCGCCGGTTGATCGGCTTTCGATATGGCGGCCTTGACCGTCAGGGTCGGCACCCGGTCGCGCTGGATGATCTGCGGCTGTTCCGTGTCATAGCGGAACACCGCGACCGAGGAGAGCGGGATCGTCGTGCCACTGGCCGTGTTCAGTTGCAGCCCCTCCAGCGCCTCCGGAGAGCTGCGGTCGGCGTCGTTGCCGCGGGCGATGATGTCGACCAGATAGGTGTCATCGCGAAGTTGCGTGACCGTCGACCCGGCAAAGACGGTGTTCAGACCGGAAGCGATATCGGACGCAGTCAGGCCCATCTGGCGCGCCTTGTCCTGCACGATATCGACCCGCATGACCCGCGCCGGTTCGTTCCAGTCCATGACGACATTCGTCGTGCGCGCATCGGAATCGACGATGCCCGCCAATGTCCGGCCATAGTCGCGCACGGTATCCACGTCGGGACCAGAGATGCGGTATTGCAGCGGCCGCCCGACCGGCGGCCCGATTTCCAGCAGCTTGACATAGACATCGGTGCCGGGAAAGTCCGCGCTGGCCACCGCGTTCAGATGCGCCCTCAGGCGGTTGCGGGCAGCAACGTCGGGGGTCTGGATGACGATCTGGCCCTTGTTGGGGGCAGCGTCGATTTCCTCGTAGGTCAGTACGAACCGCGGCGCGCCGGTTCCGATGTAGGACGACCAGAACAGCACGTCCTCG
>JBGTLJ010000042.1:0-5362 GCA_041744175.1 Oceaniglobus sp.
CGGCGGCGATGCCGGCCTTGCGCTGAAACAGCTGCGCACCATGGCGATGGTCGCGCAGGTGCCGCTTGAGGTGGCGGCGCGGCGCGTGCTGGCCGAAGGGTCAAAGATCCGGATGCGCAGCGAATGAGCGCCGCGGGCGACATTGTCCATGGCCCCCGCCGCGGCCACGCACGCGAGGTCTGGGCGCAGTTGCTGAGACGCCCGCGTGCGGTTTTCGGATTGACCGTGGTGATCGTCATGGTCTGCGTCGCCGTGTTCGCCCCCTGGATCATGCCCCGCGATCCGTTCGAGCAGAGCTTTGACGGCCTGAGCGTGATGGGCGGACCGCTGCCACCGGGCGGGGCCTATCTGCTGGGAACCGATCTGCTGGGCCGCGATCTTGCGTCGCGGCTGATCCTCGGCACACGCACCTCGCTCATCATCGGGGTCGTGGCCAACGGCATCGCCGTGCTGCTTGGCGCCGGTGTCGGCATCACGGCGGGATATTTTGGCGGCTGGACGGCCGCGATCCTAATGCGGTTCACCGACCTGATGATGGCGTTTCCGGCGCTGTTGCTGGCCATCGTGCTGGCGGCCATATTCGAACCGTCGCTGATGATCGTGGCGCTGGTCATCGCGATGGTGAACTGGGTCCAGATGAGCCGGGTGATCTATACCGAGACGCGCAGTCTGGCGGAGCGGGAATTCATCCAGGTGCAACGCTCCATCGGGTCTGGGCCGCTGCGCATCCTCGGCCGCCATCTGCTGCCGCATCTGCTGTCGTCGATCATCGTGTTCGGAACGCTGGGCATTTCCACCACCGTGCTGCTGGAGGCCACGCTGAGCTTTCTGGGCGTCGGCGTACAGCCGCCGATGCCGTCCTGGGGCAACATCATCTTCGAGAACCAGACGTATTTTTCCACCGCGCCATGGCTTGTGTTCTTCCCGGGGCTGCTGATCGTCCTGCTGGCGCTGGGGTTCAATCTGGTGGGCGACGCGCTGCGCGACATTCTCGATCCGACCCTAAAGGGCCGACACTGATGGGGGGGTATCTGCTGCGGCGATTGTTCGAAAGCGCGCTGATCCTGCTGGGGATCACACTGGTGACCTTCGTGCTGCTCTACATGCTGCCCGCCGATCCGGCGCGCCAGATCGCGGGCCGCTCCGCCACGGCCGAAACGGTCGCCAACATCCGCGACCAGCTGGGCCTGAACGATCCGCTTCTGGTGCAATACTGGCGCTATCTCGGCGGTCTGCTCCAGGGCGACATGGGGCGGTCATACCTGCAGCGGGCAGAGGTCGCGTCGCTGATCGGCGCACGGCTGCCCGCGAGCCTTCTGCTGATGGCATCGGCCATCGTGACCGAACTGATCCTCGGTCTGAGCATCGGCGTGATCGCGGCGCTGTGGCGCAACCGGCCCGCCGATCATTCGCTGATGATCTTTTCGTTCGTCGCCATTTCGGCCCCGCAGTTCGTGATCGGGATCCTGCTGCTCTACGTCTTTGCGGTGCAGTTTGGCTGGTTTCCCATCGGCGGCTACGGCACGGCCGCGCATCTTGTGCTGCCTTCGGTGACGCTGGGGCTGCTGGGGGCGGGGTGGTACAGCCGAATGATGCGCTCGTCGATGATCGAGGTTCTGAACCAGGATCTGGTGCGCACCGCGCGCGCCAAGGGGCTGTCGAGGCTGCGCATCATCACCCGGCATGTCATGCCCAATGCGATCCTGCCGATCATCGCGATGATCGGAATCGACATCGGGCTGTTCATGTCGGGCATCGTCGTCGTAGAATCGGTGTTCGGCTGGCCCGGGATCGGCCAGCTTGCCTGGCAGGCCATCCAGCGCGTCGACATCCCCGTGATCATGGGGGTCACCATGGTATCCGCCACCGCCATCGTGTTGGGCAATCTGCTGGCCGATCTGGTGGCGCCCCTCATCGATCCCCGCATCAAGACCAAATGACCATCAATGGAGAGCCAAACATGAAAAACATCCTTCTTTCCGGTATCGCGGCCGTGGCAATCGGCGCCACCGACGCCTTGGCCCAGGTGAACGAGGACGCCCCCCAGGGCGGCGAAATGGTGGTGACCTATCAGGACGACGTGGCCACGCTGGACCCAGCGATCGGCTATGACTGGCAGAACTGGTCGATGATCAAGTCGCTGTTCGACGGCCTGATGGGATACGAACCCGGCACCACGACGCTGCGCACCGAACTGGCCGAAACCTATGACATCAGCGAGGATGGCCTGACCCATACCTTTGCGATGAAGGACGGCATCACATTCCACAACGGGCGCGAGATCACCGCCGAGGATGTGAAATATTCGCTGGAGCGTGTGACAAACCCAGAAACCCGCAGCCCCGGCGCAGGATTTTTCGGCATGATCGACGGGTTCGACACCTGGAACGCCGGTGAGGGCGACGGGTTGTCCGGCGTCACCGTGATCGACGACAAGACCGTAGAGATCAAATTGAGCCGCCCGGATGCGACCTTCGGTCATGTCATGGCGCTGAACTTCGCATCCATCGTGCCCTCGGAGGCCGTAAAAGAGGCGGGCGAGGATTTCGGCAGACAACCCGTCGGTTCGGGCGCGTTCCGTCTGGCCGAATGGACCCCCGGTCAGCGCCTGGTGTTCGAGGCGTTCGAGGAATATCACCGCGACGGCGTGCCGAAGCTGGACCGTGTGACATTCACCATCGGACTGGATCCCACGGTCGCCCTGCTGCGCCTGCAAAGCGGCGAGGCGGACATCCCCGGCGATGGTATCCCGCCCGCGCAGTTCCTGCAGGTGATGAACGATCCCGCCCAGGCGGAAAAGGTGGTGGAGGGCGGCCAGCTTCAGACCGGATACATCACGCTGAACACCCGGATCGCGCCCTTCGACAATCTCGAGGTGCGCAAGGCGATGAACATGGCGATCAACAAGGACCGCATCGTCCAGATGATCAACAACCGTGCCGTGCCCGCCAACCAGCCACTGCCGCCGTCGATGCCGGGATACGCGCCCGAGTACGCCGGGTATGATTACGATCCCGAGGCGGCAAGGCAGATGCTGGCCGATGCCGGGTTCCCGGACGGCTTTGACACCGAACTGTTCGTGATGAACGTTGATCCCAACCCGCGCATCGCCCAGGCGATCCAGCAGGATCTGTCGCAGATCGGCGTGAACGCCGAAATCCGGTCCCTTGCCCAGGCGAACGTGATCGCGGCGGGTGGGGTCGAGGATCAGGCACCGATGATCTGGTCGGGGGGCATGGCCTGGATCGCGGATTTCCCCGATCCGTCCAATTTCTACGGTCCGATCCTCGGCTGTGCCGGCGCCGTGCCGGGCGGCTGGAACTGGTCGTGGTATTGCAACGAGGATATGGACGCGCGTGCGGCAGAGGCGGATTCGATGACCGGAGAGGCCAACATGGAGGCGCGCCAGGACGCCTGGCGCCAGATCTATGTGGATGTGATGGCCGATGCGCCCTGGGTGCCGATCTTCAACGAGCAGCGGTTCACCCTGCGCTCAGACCGCATCGCCGGCGATGACAGCCTGTTCGTCGATCCGGTGCATATTCCGGTAAACTACGACTATATCCATTCGACCGAGGCCGAGTGAGCGGCCATGTGCAAGACTTGCGACTATACCATTCACGGCCGCCATCACCACGGGTGGGATCATTCGATCCCGCCCGCCGAAATCGTGGCACCGGGATCGCGGCTGCACTTTCAATGTCTCGACAGTTCGGGCGGCCAGTTCACCCGCGACAGCACATCGGCGGATGTGCCGGACCTCGATTTCAGCAAGATCAACCCGGTCACCGGCCCCATCTACGTCGATGGGGCCGAACCGGGCGACGTGCTGAAGATCGGGATCGAGGCGTTTCATCCGTCCGGCTTTGGCTGGACCGCAAACATCCCCGGTTTCGGCCTCCTGGCCGACCAGTTCACCGAACCGCATCTGAAGATCTGGGATTACAACCCCGGCACGTTGGCACCGGCGCTGTTTTCCGACATCGCATCGGTACCGCTGAAACCCTTCGCGGGCACCATCGGCGTGGCCCCGGCAGAGCCGGGCCTGCATTCGGTGGTGCCGCCACGGCGCATGGGCGGCAACCTCGATATCCGCGATCTGGCAGCGGGCACCACGCTCTATCTGCCCATCGAGGTGGCGGGTGCGCTGTTTTCCATCGGCGACACCCATGCAGCGCAGGGAGACGGAGAGGTCTGCGGCACCGCGATCGAAAGCCCGATGGACGTGGAGATCACGCTGGACCTGATCAAGCAGGAAAGGCTGGCCTTTCCGCGGTTCAGCACACCCGGTCCGGTAACGCGGCATCTGGACGCCAAGGGATATGACGTCACCACCGGGATCGGCCCCGACATGATGAGCGGGGCGCGCGACGCGGTATCGGGGATGATAGACCTGTTGGGCAGGCAGCACGGGTTTTCCGCCGAGGATGCATATCTCTTGTGTTCGGTCGCGGGGGATCTGCGGATATCGGAAATCGTCGATATGCCGAACTGGGTGGTGTCGTTCTATTTCCCGCGCATCGTGCTGGGATGACCATGTCCGACAGGCAGGAGCGGGGCTCGGCGCGCCCTGCCCTGCAGGTGCGGGATCTGACCGTGCAGGTGGCGACGGAGACGGGCGCAAAGACCGTGCTGGACGGTCTGTCCTTCGATCTTGCCGCGGGCGAAACGCTGGCGCTGGCGGGCGAATCCGGATCCGGCAAGTCGATGACCGCCCTTGCGATCATGGGTCTGCTGCCCAGACCCATGGCGCGCGTCGCCGCGGGGACCATCCATCTGGGCGACACGGAGCTGACGGCGCTGGACGAACGCGGCTATCGCCGGATCCGGTCCGCCCGCGTCGCGATGATCTTTCAGGAACCGATGACATCGCTGAACCCGCTGATGACGATCGGCACGCAACTGCGCGAGGTGCTGCTGGAACACGGTGTGTGTTCCCGATCTGACGCGCGGGCGCGGGCGGTGGCGATCATGCGCGACGTGAAGATGAGCGAACCCGAACGCCGTCTTATGCAATATCCCCACGAGTTGTCCGGCGGGATGCGCCAGCGGGTGATGATCGCGATAGCACTGGCCTGCGATCCGGAAATCCTGATCGCGGACGAACCGACCACGGCGCTGGACGTGACCGTGCAGGCCGAAATCCTGGATCTGATCCGTGCCCTGAAACGCGACCACGCGACATCGGTGCTGATGATCACCCATGACATGGGCGTGGTGGCGGAAATGGCCGACCGCGTCATCGTGTTGCGCGCGGGGCGGCAGGTAGAGACCGCCCCGGTGCGCAAGCTGTTCGCCAACCCCGCCACCGCCTATGCCCGGACACTGCTGGCCGCAGTTCCGCGCCTTGGCGGCGCGCCCG
>JBGTLJ010000043.1:0-2090 GCA_041744175.1 Oceaniglobus sp.
CCGCTGTCCAGCATCGCCGGGCGCATCGGGGGGTGCGGGGTCAAGGCTCCGGTGCGGGTCACATCCATCGGCGATGTGGCGCTTTCGGTCGGGGCGACCATGGATTGCACGACGGCCCGCGCGCTGAAAGGCTGGGTCGAACGTGGCGCTAAGCCTGCCGTGGGGCGTCTTGGCGGCGGAATCGGATCGCTTCAGGTCGCGGCGCATTATTCCTGCCGCACCCGGAACAACCGCGAGGGCGCAAGGATATCTGAACACGGCAAGGGCCGGGCCATCGACATTTCCGCCATCGTCCTGCGCAACGGCGTCGCCATCAGCGTGCTTGACGGCTGGCGCAGCGCGCAGCACGGCAGGATCCTGCATGCCATGCACCGTGCGGCCTGTGGTCCCTTCGGAACGGTGCTGGGCCCAGATGCGGACCGGTATCATCAGGATCACCTGCATTTCGATACCGCGCGAAACCGAAACGCCAGCTATTGCCGGTAACCTGCCCGGGCACGCAAGGTGAGTCCCGCGCGACACGAAAGCGATATTTTTCGCCCGCTGTCCGGCTGACTCCAGACAAAGGGGGTTTACACGCGAATCCCCAGCCCACACCATATGTTGTGAGAACAGGTCGCAAAGGATGCACGGACTAGGCTGAACACCAAACTGTGGTGGGGGTTCGCCCCGAAATCAGGATACAAAAAATGATGAGGCTAAAATGTCGCTGGCAGAACGATACTTCGATTCCGAAGACCTCCATCCTATCGATATTGTCGAAAACCTGGCCACCCACCACGCCTGGGATTTCGATCGTGTGGCCGAAGACCAGATCGCCATGGCTGTCGAAGGGCAGTGGCGGACCTATTCGATCACCCTCGCCTGGAGCGGATACGACGAAACGCTGAGGCTGATCTGCACCTTCGAGATGGAACCGCCGGAGCATCGGATGCCCCAGCTGTTCGAGGTGCTGAACGCCACCAACGACCAATGCTGGTCGGGGGCATTCACCTATTGGCAGGCACAGAAACTGATGGTCTACCGCTATGGCCTGCTGCTTTCGGGTGGCCAGATGGCCACCCCGGAACAGATCGATACGGCGGTCCGCGCCGCGATCCTATCGGCCGAACGCTACTATCCGGCGTTCCAGCTTGTCTGCTGGGGCGACCGCACGCCCGACGACGCGATGCAGGTGGCGATGACCGAAGCCTACGGGCGGGCCTGAAGTCTAGGTTTCACCTTCGCGTTCATCCCGATAGGCTCGGGCATGTTGGGGAAGGGGTGGCGATGACGATGGACGATCTGCGCGACCGTGGCCTGCTGTTGCTGGGCTGCGGCAAGATGGGATCTGCGTTGCTGCAGGGCTGGCTTGACGGCGGCCTGCCCGCCGCATCGGTCTGGGTCAACGATCCGCATCCGTCGGACTGGCTGGCCGGGCTGCCGGGCCTGAACCTGAACGCCGGTCCGCCGGCATCGCCCGCTGTCGTCCTTGTCGCCGTCAAGCCGCAGATGATGACGCAGGCCCTGCCGGACATGGCACAGTTCGGCAATGGCGACACGCTGTTCCTGTCCGTGGCGGCGGGAACGTCGATTTCCCATTACGAACAGGTCCTTGGGGACAATACCCCGGTCATCCGCGCGATGCCCAACACTCCCGCCGCCATCGGCCGTGGCATCACGGCGATTTTTGCCAACCCGCCCGGCACCCCGGGACTGGACCTTGCCGAAGCCCTTCTGTCAGCCGTGGGCCAGGTCGTCCGGCTCGATTCCGAACAGCAGATCGATGCGGTGACGGGCGTGTCGGGGTCCGGCCCTGCCTATGTGTTCCATCTGATTGAAACGCTTGCTGCGGCGGGGGTGGCGCAGGGCCTGCCCCCCGATTTGTCGATGCGGCTGGCAAAGGCCACCGTCGCAGGCGCCGGGGCACTGGCAGAACACAGCCATGAGGATCCGGCGCAACTGCGCGTGAACGTCACCTCGCCCGGCGGCACGACGGCAGCGGCGCTCGACATTCTGATGAACGAAAGCGACGGATTTCCCGCGCTCCTGAGGCGCGCGGTGAGCGCGGCGGCTGCCCGCTCGAAAGAGCTTGGGGAATCATGATTGGT
>JBGTLJ010000044.1:0-1977 GCA_041744175.1 Oceaniglobus sp.
CCTCGCGCCAGCGGCGATACAGCAGCAGCCCTTCGGCACGGCGCAGATCGGTGCCGATCTCGCGATAGCGCGCCGCTTGCCGGGCCTGCCGGGCAAGCTGCGCCATCTGCGTTGCAAGCGCCTCGACCACATCGTCCACACGCAGCAGGTTCGCCTCGGCGCCGCTCAGCTTCAGCTCAGCCTCGTGGCGGCGCTGATACAGCCCGGAAATCCCCGCCGCCTCTTCCAGGATCCGGCGCCGCGACTTGGGCTTGGCGTTGATCAGTTCCGAAATCTGGCCCTGACGCACCAATGCCGGCGAATGCGCGCCGGTGGACGCATCGGCGAACAGCATCTGGATGTCGCGCGCCCGCACTTCGCGCGCGTTGGCCTTGAACGCCGATCCGGCGTCGCGGGTGATCCGGCGCGTCACCTCAAGGATGTCGCTGTCGTTGAATCCGGCCGGGGCAAGGCGTTCGGTGTTGTCGATATGCAGCGCGACCTCGGCGAAATGCCGCGCCGGGCGCGACGACGCGCCGGCAAAGATCACGTCCTCCATACCGCCCCCGCGCATGGCGCTGGCACGGTTTTCCCCCATCACCCAGCGCAGCGCCTCAAGAAGGTTGGACTTGCCACAGCCGTTCGGGCCGACGATGCCGGTCAGCCCATCGGCGATGATCAGGTCCGTGGGGTCCACGAACGACTTGAATCCGTTAAGTTTGAGTCGGGTGAATCGCACGCGCCGCCTCTGTTCTTGACTGCCGATTTTTCGCTATCTTGTCGGGGCCCGGGGGGCAAAGTCAACGGCAGGGGGGCTCATCTGGGCGGAATGCGGCGCTTATCCACAAGATATCGGGGACGGGGATCGGATGAGGTCCTGATCAGCCCGATGGACATTTTAATGGGTAGTGCCCGAACCGAGGGACGTTCGCCGCGCCCGCAAGAGCCGCCGGTCGACGGATTCCTAAGCCGGGCGGGCCACAGCCTCGGGGGCGGCATCGCCCCCGTGATGCAGAGAACAGGCCGTTGCCTCACACGGGCGGTTCGGGCAATTTCCGGCGCAAAGGTCGCGCGGTGCCTCATCGAGCCGTCATCCGGAACTGCCGCAGGGTTCAGACGGCCGATTACCGCCCCCCCTGCGGCACCATCTGCAACCGCGACAGGTCATAGCCGTTGAACACCAGCACCTCACGCGCAGCGGCAAGCCTGTCCGCCGGGATCGCCGGATCGCGGTTCAGGATCCAGCCTGCCCGTCCGGACGGCACACCCACCACCGCGGTGCGATACCCCTCGTCCACCCACAGCACCCAGTAGGGCGCCGACAGGAACGGCACGCTGTCAAAAGACACCGACAGCCGTCCGGGTCCGGCGATCACCGCCGAGCCATCGATCCGTTTCAGCGGCCCGTCCAGCGCACCGTCGCGACATGTGTTCACCACATCGAAACTGCCGTCCGGGCGCGGCGTATAGACCGCCCGCGTGGCGACGCAGCCGCGCTGGAACGGGACCGGATAGCGCGCGATTTCATACCACGTCCCGGAATAGCGCGCCCGATCGAACAGCGCCGCCGATGCGATCGGAACCGACGTGTCGCGATAGGACGCGACCAGCCCCGGCGCGGCGGTGTCTGCCGAACAGCCCGCCAGCGCGGCCAGTGCCGCCAGGATCAGTCGTCTCATGGTGTCCGGCCTCCGTTTTCTGGACGTTGGCCCACACATGTCGCCCGGTCCCTTTTTTCCAACTGGTCCATCCGCTCCTGTCACCCGGTCTCCGTTCCCGGGGCGCTCAGTCCACGCAGACCGTTGCCGCCTGTCCATTGCCGGTCAGGATGTCGTTGCAGCCGAACAGCGGCACGACCGGCGCACAGCTTCGCGACCGGGCCAGACACAACCCTTCGCATTCGGACCCGGCCGTGCAGGTCTTTCCGCCATCGTCGGTGTCGGTATAGCACGCGAACCGCCCCTTGCCCGCCTGCCCCCAGCGCCCGCCCCGCGACAG
>JBGTLJ010000045.1:0-3734 GCA_041744175.1 Oceaniglobus sp.
CGTCAGTTCGCCGCGCAGCCCGTCGGCCCCCAGCGCCAGACACAACTCCGCGCAGTCGTGCAGCACCATGTCCGGGGTCGACAGTGCCTTCAGCGCCGCTCTGGCCCCGACGATCCGCTTGCGCAATCCGGTGTCCCTGGCGCGCCACTGCTTCATGAACGCGTCGGTGTCGTTCTCGAACGCATCGCGGCGGCGGATCACCTCTACCCGCGCCTCGATCTCGCGCGGCGATGTCACCTCGACCGACAGGCCGAAGCGGTCCAGCAGCTGTGGGCGCAGTTCGCCCTCTTCGGGGTTTCCCGATCCCACCAGCACGAAACGGGCGGCGTGGCGGATGCTCAGCCCCTCGCGCTCGACCACGTTCTCGCCCGATTGCGCGACATCCAGCAGCAGATCGACGATGTGATCCTCCAGCAGGTTCACCTCGTCGATGTACAGATACCCCCGGTTCGCCCGTGCCAGAAGCCCGGGCTGAAACGCCTTTTCGCCACGCGTCAGCGCCCGTTCGATGTCCAGCGCGCCGACGACCCTGTCCTCGGTGGCGCCCAGTGGCAGGTCGATGACGGGCGTGGCGCGCCTGACGATCTTCCTCGATCCGATCTCGGCCCAGTCCGGACAGTCGGCGGGTGACGCGGAATTGACCGGGCATCCTTCGACCGACTCGATCTGCGGCAGCAGCGCGGCAAGGGCGCGCACGGCGGTGGATTTGCCGGTGCCCCGGTCGCCGAACACAAGAACCCCGCCGATCCCCGGATCGATGGCGGTCAGCACCATCGCCTGTTTCATCTCGTCCTGGCCGACGATCGCGGAAAACGGGAAAGGCTGGGTCATGCGGCGTGACTTTCGAGATGTGACACGGGGTCGATACCGCCCCATGTTCCCATGGTATCCGCGACGGCAAAGCGGGCGTAAAGCTCTTCCGAAAACCAGTCGCCGTCGCGCACCGCCCGGATCGCCCGGGCATGGGGTCCGTCGGCGCGTGCGAAATCCGCCATCGACGCGGTGTCCGGCCAGACCGAAAACGTCACCTGATGCAGGAATGGAACATCGCCGATGCCGATCTTGAACGCAACGTTGGTGTCGGCGCCGATTGCGGCGGAAATGTCGGGGACCCGGTTCCAGAACCGCAGCATGGTCGTGGGTCTCACGCTGGCCCGGGTCAGCGCGGCCACCGGCCCGCGTTCTGACGCCGGGGTTGACAGGAACGGCATCGCCTTCGACCATGTGCCCCGCGCCGATGTCGGCTGGAGAAACAATGTGTAGCATTCGGTGGCACGGTTCGACCAACGCCGATACACCGGCGCAGTGGCCAGCCGTCTGCGCGCGGTAGCCTCATCCGGCCAGACAGCCAGAACAGCCCACACGCCCCAGTTCGGCCGCGGGGTGAACCCTTCGCCGGTGCCGGAACCGCAAAGCTTGTAAAAGCTGCACTCTTCCATCGCCCGGAACGACAGGTGCGACGCACCCATCTGGCCGATCGCCCACAGCCGATCCTTCAGCCCGTCGAACCGATGGACGGATAGCGTGACGGTTTGGATAGCGCGACTCCCGCGTTGACGAATGTGTCAAGTTAATCTGACAGCAATTCGTCGTGTTGAAAAGAGAATCTCGAAATTAGACGACCAGGGGACACAAGAAAGTTGTAAACCAAACTGGACAGTTGTAGCGTCCGTGCAAGCTGACAGGGAGCAAGCGATGGCTTTTCAAGGACCCGAAACATCACGCGCGGTGGTGATCGGCGCAGGTCTGGGCGGTTTGTCGGCGGCGATGCGGCTTGGGGCCAAGGGATACCGGGTCACGGTGATCGACAGGCTCGACCGTCCGGGCGGGCGCGGCAGTTCGATCACCAAGGGCGGTCACCGGTTCGATCTGGGCCCCACGATCGTCACGGTACCCGAGGTGTTCGAGCAGCTTTGGCGCGAATGCGGTCGCGATTTCCGAGCCGATGTCGATCTGCGCCCGGTCGATCCCTTTTACGAAATCCGCTGGGACGATGGATCGACCTTTACCGTGCGACAGGATGAAAAGGCGATGCTGGACGAGGTGGCGCGCCTCAGCCCCCGCGACGTGAAGGGATACAGGCGGTTCCTGAAGGACAGCAAGGCACGCTATGAATTCGGGTTCGAGGGGATGGGCCGTCGTCCCATGCACCGCCTGATGGATCTGATAAAGGAGCTGCCGGGTTTCGTGCGCCTGCGCGCCGATCGGTCCGTCCACGCCCATGCCAAAAGCCGGGTCAGGGATCCGCGACTGCAGATGGCCCTGTCGTTCCACCCGCTGTTCATCGGTGGTGATCCTTTGAACGTGACGTCGATGTACATCCTCGTCAGCCACCTGGAAAAGGAATTCGGCGTTCACTATGCCATGGGCGGCGTGCAGGCGATGGCCGACGCCATGGTCGCCGTGATCCGCGATCAGGGCGGCGAGGTTCTGATGGAGCGCGAGGTGGACGAGATCACCACCGACGCCGGGCGCGCCACGGGCGTCACCCTGGTGGACGGCGCGTGGATCGGTGCCGACATCGTGGTGTCGAATTCCGATCCCGGCCACACTTACGATCACATGCTGCGCAACCACGCCAAGCGCCGCTGGACACCGAAGCGGCTGAAGAATTCTCGCTGGTCCATGGGGCTTTTCGTCTGGTATTTCGGCACCAAAGGCACAACGGGCAAATGGAGCGATGTGGGCCACCACACCATCCTCAACGCGCCGCGCTATACCGACCTGCTGCACGACATCTTCATCAGGAAACATCTTGCCGACGACATGTCGATCTATCTTCACCGCCCCTCGGTCACCGACCCAAGCTGTGCACCGATGGGCGACGATACCTTCTATGCCCTTGCACCCGTTCCCAACCTGACCGGGGAAAACGCGGTCAACTGGTCGCATATGTGCCAGCCCTACCGCGAACGGGTGCAGCAGGTGCTGCATGACAAGCTGATCCCGGGTTTTGCCGACCACCTCAGGGAATCGGAGATCTTCACGCCCGACACGTTTCACTCCCGATACCTGAGCCCGCACGGCGCCGGCTTTTCGCTGGAACCGCGGATCTTCCAATCGGCATGGTTCCGTCCCCACAACGTGAGCGAAGAGCTGGCGGGGCTGTACCTTGTCGGGGCCGGCACCCATCCCGGCGCCGGCATCCCGTCAGTTGTCGCCTCGTCAGAGGTGCTGACCCAGCTGGTCCCGGACGCTGCCTATCCCATGTCTCCCCCCGTCAGGATGGCTGCGGAATGATCAGCCCCGCAGATATGGATCATTGCCGGGACGCGATCCGCCACAATTCGCTGTCGTTTCACGCCGCATCGCGCATCCTGCCCGCCCATGTCCGCGATCCGGCACTGGCGCTCTACGCGTTCTGTCGGCTGGCCGACGACGAGGTGGACCTGCGCGCCGACAAGGCCGCCGCCGTCCTGCGCCTGCGCGACCGGCTGGATCTGGTTTATTCAGGAACGCCGCGTAACGCCCCGGCGGACCGGGCGTTCGCATCCGTCGTCAACACATTCGACATGCCGCGTGCCCTTCCAGAGGCTCTTCTGGAGGGGTTGACCTGGGACGCGATGGAACGGCGCTACGATACGCTGTCCGATCTGTTCGCCTATTCCGCGCGGGTGGCGGCCGCCGTGGGCGCGATGATGTGCGTGCTGATGCGGGTGCGCGACCGCGATGCCCTGGCGCGGGCCTGCGATCTTGGCGTCGCGATGCAGCTGACCAACATCGCCCGCGACGTG
>JBGTLJ010000046.1:0-6422 GCA_041744175.1 Oceaniglobus sp.
TCGACCGCTTCTCTTCGTCCGTCCACAACCGCTTCGTTCGACGCGCCATCAATTGCCCCAGAGTGTCCGCTATCAAAAGCGGACACTGTCGAACACTCTCTCTGCGCGGCACAGCGGTGACCCCGGACGGTTACGTCACAGTCGCGCCAGGGACGAGATTGAAATGAACGCTCAGACCAACCTGGCCGGGATCGAGCAGAGACTCTGGAATCCAAAAGGTAGGCTCGCCACTTTTCCGGAGCTGGTCGACCGTTGCGCACAGGGGATGGCCCCGATTGCCCGATCCATGTCTTGTCGGGAAAACCAGACGTCCGGGTTGAGGTCACCAGATGTCTAGCCGTCCGGCGGCTTTGGACCCGCACTCACCCGGAACAGTCGTGCTGCAATCGGCGCGCCGGTGATGACCAGAAACACCCGTGTCAGGTGATGCACCACGACATAGCCAAGATCCGCACCTACGACGATGGCCAGCACCGTCATCTCCGCTTGACCCGCTGGCGCGAATGCCAGAAACGCATCGACCGGTGGCGCAATCCCGGCAAGGATCACGACCTCTGTGAACACAATCGTCACCAGCGACAGCAGCAGCACGAAGAACACGCCCGCCAGAACATCGCGCCGCAATTCGTGCAGTGTGACGCCGATATACCCCGCCCCCAACGTTATCCCAATGAAGAACTGCGCGGCCAGAATCGCCTCGGCGGGCGGGCGGTGATGGATCACATCGGTCAGGGACAGGATTCCCGCAAGTATCATCGGGCCCAGCATAGCCGCGCCGAACATGCCGATCCGCTGTGCCGCTTTCCAGCCGACAATGGCCACGACGGCCATGATCACCAGCTCATCCACCGGGATCGTTGTCGCAGGCGCACCGATAGGATTGTCGAGGCTAGCGCCGAACAACTGCGTCAGGATCAGCGGTGCCAGCGTGATGATGATCATTACCCTCGTGGCGTGGATCAGCGACAAGGCGCGGGTATCTGCACCCGCCTCCTGTCCGAACAGCACCATGTCCTGCAATCCGCCCGGCATCGCCGCGTACCAGGACGTGGCGCCGTCGAAGCGATAGACCTTACGGAAGAACGGCACCCCGATCAACGCGATCAACACCACATAGAGCGGCACCAGCGCAATCGACAACGCCATCGTCGGAAGACTGCCGACCACCGCAGGCGTGATCGATGCGCCGATCGCCACGCCCAGGATGGTCCGCATCGCCTGGCTCAGGCCCCTGGTGCCCTTCAGCGGCGCGCCCGCCAGTGCCGCGATCAGGCAGGCGGCCAGCGGTCCGAAAAGGAACGGCAGCGGCAGCTGGAAGGCCCAGAACAGGCCCGCACCGACGGCGGCGACCAGAAGTGTCAGCCCCTGCCGCCGCATCGGCGCGGCCCGGACCCAGCCACCAATGGTTCGCAACATTCCGATCCCTCAGGTCGTCTCGCCGCCATTGACGGCGATCATCTGTCCCGTGACGAACCGCGCCTGCGGCGAGGCAAGAAACCCGGCCATCGCCGCCACGTCATCGGGCCGCCCCATGAAGCCGGTGGGAATCTTCGCGGCGCGCGCCGGGTCATCCTCGGTCGCCGTCTCCTGCCGGATCTGACCCGGCGATATACAGTTGACGGTGATGCCTCTGGGCGCAAACTCCATGGACAGAGCCTTTGTCAGACCCCAGACGCCGTGTTTCGCGGCCGAGATCGGCGCCCCCTCGAAGTAGCCCCCGATCGCCTTCATGCCGGCAAAGTTGATGATCCGGCCCCAGCCCTTTTCGACCATCCCCGGCAGGAACGCGCGGCTGGTGTAGAACACAGAAGTCAGGGCAGAATTGACCACCGAATGCCAGTCCTCGTCCGACATTTCCAGAAACGGCTTGTGGGGACGGCGCGCGGCGTTGTTCACCACGATATCCAAAGCGCCAAACCGCGCCAGTGCGGCCTCGGCCATTTCCGACACGACTTCGGTCCGCCCGACATCGCCCATCGCGACCAACGCCTGCGTACCTGCGGCCTCCACCATATCTGCGGTGGCCTGCGCCGCGTCCCTGTTGCTGGAGCCGTTGACCACGACATTGCAACCTTGCTGCGCCAGATGCAGAGCAATCGCCCGGCCGATATTGCGGCCTGACCCGGAAACAAAAGCGCATTTCCCGCTGAGAGGTTTGTCTGTCATGTCGTGTTTTTTCCTCATGAGGGTCCGTATGCACTCTTGGCAATCAACATCCGGAACTCCACAATATTTGTCAATCGGCAGAATAATGTTGACAATATACGCATTGAACGGCGACGATCGGTCATGGATCAGCATATCGGCATCAGGAACTCGTTCCAGAAACTGCGTCAGCGCTCGCTGGTGAAAGAGGTGCGCGATGAATTGGAGCGAAGGATTCTCGACGGGGAATTGCCATCTGGCGAGCGGCTGAACGAGAACGATCTTGCGGATCAGCTTGGCGTCAGCCGGGGTCCGGTGCGCGAGGCCGCTCGGGCTCTGGAGCGTGCGGGCCTCGTGCGTGCGGTAACCAACCAGGGCGTGTATGTCCGCAAGCTGACCATCGAGGAAGCGTTGGTGCTCTATGACTTGCGCGCCGTGATCGCCGGATATCTTTGTGCGCGCGTGGCCGAGGCGGGCGATCCGGCGGTTCTCGTCACCTTGCGCGCTCTGGTCAAGCAGATGCACACGGCGGCAGGGACCCGGGATGAAGACAGCTATTTCCAGCTGAACCTCGCGTTTCACGATGCCGTAGCGGCGGCGGCAGGCGCGGAGCGGGCAGAGACACTCTATGACAGCCTCGGCAAGGAAGTGCGGCTGATGCGGTTGCGGGTCCTGACTGGCGAACGGAAGCTGGCGCTGTCGAACGCGGAACACACGCGCATCGTCGATGCCATCGAACAGAAAGACGTGGAGGCCGCGCGTTCAGAAGGCGCGCAGCATCACCTTAACGGAAAGGCACGCCTGCTGGAGACACTCTAGGCTCGCGCGCTTCGAGCAGGACGCTCCGGACGTCATCGCGGCTCGATCCTTGGGAGAGGAGCCGCACACGGAAAACCAAGTCTTTTAGGGAGGACAGAATGAAACATTCCAACACTGCTACCATGAAGGCCACAGTCCTGGCTGCCATGGTCGCCACCTTCGCCGTGCCGGTCGCGGCCCAGGAGGTTTACCCATCGGCGGAAGAAACGCTGGACTGGACCATCGCGTTCGGCCCGGGCGGCGGCAACGACATCATGGCCCGCACCATCGTCGACATCCTGATGACCTACAAACTCTATCCCGGCGACATTGCCGTGGAAAACCGCGCGGGCGGCTCCGGCGCGGTCGGTTGGGGCCATCTCAACGGTCAATCGGGCAGTGGCTATGCCATTTCCACCACCTCGGGCAGCTTCGTGACCACGCCGCTGCAGGCGGACACGCCCTGGCAGCCACAGGATTTCACGCCCGTGGCACTTCTGGCCACCGATGACCTTGTGCTTGTAGTGAACGGCTCGTCCGAGATCCAGAATATCGAGGAATTCATCGCCGCCGCCAAGGCCAGACCGATGAACATTGGCGGCACAGGCACCGTGAACGTGGACTTCATCGTGCCGACGCTCTTTGCCGAAGCCGCAGGGTTCGAGTTCGATTACGTCTCATTCAACTCGATGGCGGATCAGACCACCGCGCTCCTTTCCGATGCGCTTGACGCGATGGTCGGCAACCCCGGAGAGATCCTTGG
The DNA here is from genome assembly GCA_041744175.1 of Oceaniglobus sp. Classification (GTDB taxonomy): domain Bacteria; phylum Pseudomonadota; class Alphaproteobacteria; order Rhodobacterales; family Rhodobacteraceae; genus Oceaniglobus. The sequence goes on from JBGTLJ010000046.1 coordinate 3,707, forward strand.
CCTGATCGAAGCAGGCGAATTGCGCGCGTTGGTCTATTCCGGCGACAGCACCCCTGAAGCGCTGGCCGGTGTGCCGACAATGGGCGATATCGGCTATGACATCGGCGTCTCCATGCCGCGTGGCCTGATCCTTGCCCCCGATGCGCCCGTCGAGGCGCAGGAATGGTGGATCGCCACCATGCGCAAGGTCGTCGAGACGCCGGAATGGCAGGAATACATCGCCACCAACACGCTGACGCCCACAGTCATCTATGGTGAGGATTTCCGCAGCTTCCTGACCGAGACGATGGACGGCTTCGAGGTGGTTCTGCGCGAAACTGGCGCCATCGAGTGATGCGCTGAGTGGCTGGCCTCTCACCGGGCCAAAAATCGGCCGGTCGCGCGGCGTCGCGCGACCGGTTTTTCTACTCTCAGCTCGCCCCACCACGGGACAAATCACATGCGCACTGCGTTTCTTTTCTTCGTGATGGCGGCGTCGGTCTACTATACCTTCATCGCATTCACCGACCTGTCCTTCATGACCCGCACAGGCCGCCTCGGACCAGGCTTCTTCCCGCGTCTTGTCGGCGTCTCGATGGTGGCGTTTGCGATCTGGGCACTTGTGGATTGCCTGCGCGAAGGCCGCGATTCCGGGGAAGCCAGCGGCACATGGGGCGATGTGGTGAAGCTCATGGCGCTGGGTCTGGGCTATGCCGTACTGCTCCGACTTCTCGGCGGGTTTCCGGCCACGGTCATTTACCTTGGTCTGGCTCTTCTGGTCATCAATCCGGGCAAATATTTGCAAAACGTCATTCTGACCGTGACCGTTCCCGCCGCGATCTACCTGCTGTTCGACAGGCTGTTGAACGCCAACATGCCGCCCGCCCTTCTCGACCTGCCGTTCTGATCGCCCGCATGGTGCACAGCGCCAGCGCACAGGAGACGATGTAGTGGAAATTTTCAGTGACCTGGCGATGGGTCTCTCGATCGCCATCACGCCGATCAACATGATGTATCTGCTGGCGGGCGCCATGGTCGGCATGATCGTGGGCGTGATCCCCGGCTTCGGCCCGTCGGCCGGCCTGGCGATCCTGCTGCCCGTCACCTTCGGAATGGACCCGATTCCCGCGATCATGATGCTCGCCGCGATCTACTATGGCGCGATGTATGGCGGCACGATCACCTCGATCCTGCTGAACACGCCCGGCGAAAGCGCCACGGTGGCCAGCACCTTCGACGGCTTCCCGCTTGCCAAGAATGGCCGCGCGGGTCCCGCGCTGGTGATGCAGGCCGTTGCGTCCTTCGTCGGCGGTACCGTTGGCGTGGTCCTCATCACCATCCTCGCGCCGATGTTCGCGCAAGTTTCTCGAAGTTTCGGCCCACCGGAATATTTCCTGCTTGCCATCATGGGCCTGCTGACGTTGATCGTGATGATCGGGCAGCACTGGAAACTCGGACTGATCTCGGCCTTGATCGGCCTCGCGCTCGGCACTGTGGGCGTGGACCTGGAGACGGGGCAGGGCCGCTACACCTTCGGCTCCGCAGAACTGATCGGAGGCATCTATTTCATTCCCATCGCCATCGGCCTCTTCGGCCTCGGAGAGCTGTTCTATGCCTTTTACCAGGGCCTTCACAAGACCGGCACCGGCGGCATTGTGGAATTCGACAAGGAAGAGCGTTTCTGGCCCACCAGGCTTGATTTCATCTCTACCCGCATGACGATGGTGCGCCATTCCATCCTCGGCTTCGTGGTCGGCGTGATCCCCGGAGCGGGGGCGACAATCGCGTCGCTGATGGCCTATTCCACCGAACGCTCCCTTTCGAAAAACAAGGAAAACTTCGGAAAGGGCGAGATGGCGGGCCTCGTCGCCCCGGAAACGGCCAACAACGCGGCGTCATCGGGCGCGATGATCCCTCTGCTCACCCTTGGCATTCCCGGCTCGGCGTCGACCGCGGTGCTGCTGGCCGCCTTCCTGATGTGGGGCCTGCGTCCCGGCCCGCTCTTCATGGAACAGAACCCGGAACTCGCCTGGGGGCTCATTGCCTCGATGTATCTTGGCAACATGGCGCTGCTCGCGATCAGCATCTTCGCAATTCCCTTGTTCGTCCAGCTCATCAAGGTGCCCTACCGCGTCCTCGGCCCAACCATCGTGGTGATCTGCACGCTCGGCACCTTCAGCGTCAATGCGTCCTTCATCGAGACCTATATCATGTTCGGCGCAGGGATCGTCGGCTTCTTCATGCGGCTTTACGGATTCTCTCCGGCAGCCTTGGTCCTTGCACTGGTTCTCGGTCCCTTGGCGGAAGAGGCCCTGCGCCAGACCCTTACCATCTCGCGCGGGTCGTTCGGGATCTTCGTCGATCGACCGGCCTCCCTCTGGATCATTGGCGTGACGATCTTCCTGCTGGGTTTTCTGCCCTTGATAAACCGCTTTGGCAAAACATCGGGTGCGGTGGAAAAAGCCGACAATGCAGGAATTTAGGCCTGTGTCCGCTTCCTTGTCCCATCACCTGACCGAGGCGCAGGCACGCAGCCTCACCTCATGCGTGTTCATCCGCGCCGGGGTGGACGCAGGCATGGCACGCGACGCCGCCGACATGCTGGTGCTGGCGCAGATGATGGGGATCGGCACCCACGGTCTCGCCCGCGTAGCCGACTATGTCGATCGCATAAGGGCAGGGGGCATCGATCCCGCCGCCCTGCCAGTGGTCACGGCGCCCGCCCCGGCGCTGGTGC
>JBGTLJ010000047.1:0-2360 GCA_041744175.1 Oceaniglobus sp.
AACAGGCCGCGCACATCGCCGTAGCAGTTCGCGCCGGGCACGAACACGCGCTCGCCCACCGCAAACCCGGCGCAGCGTCCGGCCTCGACAATCTCGCCCGTCGCCTCGTAGCCCGGGATCAGCGGATAGCCCATGCCCGGAAACGGCGGCATCGTGCCGGTGTAGAACAGCTTTTCCGTGCCGGTAGATATGCCGGAATGGGTGATTTCAATGACCACGTCGCCGTCACCGGGCGCGTTCAGCGCCACATGACCGATGCTCAGATCGCGGGGCCCTTTGAGGATGACGGCGTTGGTTTGCAAGGTAATCTCCCGTGGTCGGATGGTGCGATTCTGCGTCGATGCAATCATCCGCTTCATGTGTCAGTTTAATCTGACACTTTGAACTGTCAATCATTTTAGACAGGTCTCTGTCAACTTCTGTGACATTCCACGACGGTGGTGACAAAAGGGCGATGGGTGGGGCGGATCGCGATCCCGTCGAAACCCGCCCTGCGCATCAGATCCGCGATCTCATGGGCCGACCTCGCGCGCCCCGTGCGCATCGCCATGCAGTAGAGCGCGAAGTACACATCGCCCGGCCGGTGCGGCGCATCGCCCCCGGTCATCGGTTCTGACACGATCAGCCGCCCGCCGACGGGCAGCGCCGCGTGCACCGCGGAAAGCAACAGAGCCACGGTTTCGTCGGCATGATCGTAGAGCACACGCACGAGGCTGATCGCATCGGCACCGCGCGGCAGCGGATCGTCACGGAACGACCCGCCGACGATGTCCACGCGATCGGCGATTCCCGCAGTGTCGAACCGGGCGCGGGCCGTCGGCGCCACCTGCGGCAGATCGAAGAGGGTGAGGCGCGGAGCGGGATTGTGCGCCGCCACATGGGTCAGGAACGCCCCCGAACCGCCCCCCACATCCATCAGGTGTCGCACGCCCGAAAGCGAAACGGTGCGCAGGGTTTCCTCGGCTACGAGTCCCTGACTGTCGGCCATGAGATCGGAATAGCGCCGGGTCACGTCGGCATCGACCGCGCCCGCCGCGCCGAAGACATAGGGCCAGAACCCGGCAAGTTCGGTCGCAGTCTCGCCCCGGAAGAACGCCACCGGATCGGCAAGATCGCGGTAGAGGACGTCATGGTGCGAGATCAACGCCTGAAGCCCCGGCACACCCAGAAGCGCGGCGCCGCGCCGGGCGGTCACGAAGCGGCGGCCGCGCAGGGACAGCAGACCCATCGCAACTCCGGCCCGCAGCAGAACCTTCATCCTGTCGGGCGGAACCGAAAGCCTTGCGGCAAGATCGTCGGCCGACAGTGGCGTTTCCAGCAGATGATGCAGGACGCGCAATTCGATGAGGGCGAACAGGGTCTGGGACTGCACGAACCCCGAGACGAGATCGAACAGTGCCTCGCCCTCGCGCCGCGCGATCCCCCGTGTCAGCGGAAAGCGCGATGCCCAGGACTGAAATCCACGTGAGGAAACAAGACGGTTACGCCATGCGGTGAGGCGGATGCGGGCAGACGGCCTTGGGGTGAGCGGGGGCCGTTCAGTCACCTTGGGGCGTGGAGCGACACCGCCGTGGGTCCGTCACCTGGGCGGCAATCATCTGTCCGCCCCTCCCCGGTTCGGCTGTCACCTGTCCGACCGGACCGGGGCGACCGGTGTCAGCTTTTCGGCATAACGGCGCACCATGTCGGCCAGCATCGCCTCGCCGGGGCAGGACGGTATGCTGGCGATGGCACCGCCGAGGATGTCATTGAGCCTCCCAATCGCGCCCTGAACGCCCAGTTGCGTCACCGCGTTGGGGCGGCCGTGCAGATCGTCCTGACCCACGGGTTTGCCAAGGGTGTCGGCATCGTAGAGCGCATCGCGCAGGTCGTCGGCCACCTGGAACGCCTCGCCGATGCGGGCGCCAAGCTCTTCCCATGGCTCTGCCTCCTGCCCCGCCGCCACTGCGCCCATCTGGGTGGCCGCGATGAACAGCGCGCCGGTCTTGGCCCGGTGATAGGCGGACAGGTCGATTGCATCCTCGCTTTCCCAGCCCTGCCCGGCACAGATCCCGCCGGGCATTCCGGTGCGTGCCCCGAGAATGCGGATCAGGTCCAACGCGCGGCCGGGATCACCGTCGGCGCGGGCCAGAACATCGAAGCCCATCACGATCAGGCTGTCGCCGGTCAGCACCGCGAGGGGTTGTGAAAACGCCCGGTGCACCGAGGGCTTGCCACGCCGGGTGTCGGCATTGTCAAAACAGGGCAGATCGTCATGCACGAGGCTTGCGCAGTGGATCAGTTCCAGCGCGGCGGCGGCGGCATCGGCCAGATGCGGCTGGTCGTCGCCGCAGGCCATGGCCACGCTCATGCAGATCGCC
>JBGTLJ010000048.1:0-2059 GCA_041744175.1 Oceaniglobus sp.
GCCGTGGCGGCGGGGGACGTGCTGACATTCGCGCAGGGAGATGCGATCCGGGTGGTGGAAATCGCCGCCTGCGGTGCGCGGCGCGGCCCGGCCCCGGAGGCGCGCACGCTTTACATCGATCGAAGTCCCGATCCGGACCCGGATCGATCCGATACCGGGGCCAAATCCCGGGGCGGTGCAAGGCCGACGAAAAAGGCCCGCCGCGACATGGTGCGACAGGGCCGCCCGGGGGCAGACGGGACCGCTTGAATGATCCCGGAGGGTCGGCTAGGTCAGTGGCGATCTGGAATTGGACCGTGGTTATGACCTATATCGTCACCGACAACTGCATCGCCTGCAAGTACACCGACTGTGTCGAGGTCTGCCCCGTGGATTGCTTCTATGAGGGCGAGAACATGCTGGTGATCCACCCCGACGAATGCATCGATTGCGGCGTCTGCGAGCCGGAATGCCCGGCGGACGCGATCCGTCCGGACACCGAACCGGACATGGACAAGTGGGTGGAATTCAACCGTAAGTATTCCGAAGTCTGGCCGGTGATCATCACGAAAAAAGACCCTCTGCCCGATGCGGACACCCATGACGGCGAAGCGGGCAAGCTCGAATCGCTGTTCAGCGCTGCCCCCGGTGAGGGTGGCTGACCCCCTGCGTCGCGTTCAGATCGGTCCCGGCCGTTCTTTCCGGCCTGATCCCATGAATTTCGCGCTATTCCCGTGCTGCGGTGCGGCGACCGCTTGGAACAGGCGCTTTTTTGTGCTATGCTGAATTATGTTACGAGTGGCGATGGATCGAGCTTCGGGGCAGGGCAGGTGTAATCCTGTGGCCCTTTCGACCGGATCGGACAGACGACGGGGCAAATCCTTGCCACCGGCGTGTTTCTGTCGGCCAACTCTTGAACTTTACGGGGAACGTATCTGAATGATCAAGTCAAAGAAGCTGGATTTCCGTCCGAACGAATATGTTGTCTATCCCGCACACGGGGTCGGACAGATTGTGTCCATCGAAGAGCAGGACATCGCGGGCATCACCCTCGAGCTGTTCGTGATCTCGTTCGAGAAGGACAAGATGACGCTGCGGGTTCCGACCCACAAGGCGACCGAGGTCGGGATGCGGTCGCTTTCGAGCCCGGATGTGGTGACCAAGGCGATGACCACCCTGCGCGGCAAGGCCAAGGTCAAGAAGGCGATGTGGTCGCGGCGCGCCCAGGAATACGAACAGAAGATCAACTCCGGCGATCTGATTGCCATCGCCGAGGTGGTTCGCGACCTGCATCGCACCGACGACCAGCGCGAGCAGAGCTATTCCGAACGCCAGCTTTACGAGGCGGCGCTGGAGCGGCTGACCCGCGAGGTGGCGGCCGTCACCGGCGGCGACGAGGTGTTGGCGCAAAAGCAGGTGGGCGACGTGCTGGTAAGCCGCGCCGCCGCCTGAGCGACACGTGAAACGAAACGTCTGACCGCTGTCCGGCGCGATCCGGGCGGCGGTTTTTTGCACCGTGGTCTGAACAGAACGTGCGCCCCGCGGGGCGCACAAGATGTTTTGATGGCGCCTAGCCTGGAAGCGTGGCGAGCGTCACGAGAGCGGCGATTTCGGCCAGTTGCTGGCTGGCTCCCAGGATGTCGCCAGTCTGTCCTGCGATCCTGGCGCGGGTCACGAGGCCAAGCGTCAGGGTGATCAGCGTGACCGCGACCACGGCAACGAGGATTGCGGGGCCAAGGCAGGGCACGATGATCAGCAGCGTGGCAAAGGCGGCGAGGCCCGCCGTTCGCGCGGTGGGGCGGCCGACGCTGGCAGACAGGCCCCCCTGCCGGGCATTGGGCAGCGCCCAAGACAGCGCTACCATGGGCAGGCGCGACAGGGTGGCCACCCCGATCACCGTCGCCGCCCCCTGGCCCGATGCCAGCAGATGCGACAGCGCCGCCCAGCGCAGCCCCGTGGACAGGATCAGCGCCAGCGCGCCGTAGGTTCCGAGATGGCTGTCCTTCATGATCGCGAGCCTTTGGTCCCGGGTCCAGCCGCCCCAGAGCCCGTCGGCGGTGTCGGCCAGCCCATCCTCGTG
>JBGTLJ010000049.1:0-3587 GCA_041744175.1 Oceaniglobus sp.
GTCGTCCGGCGCGCTGCCTGGCGGCGATACGGGCGGCGATACGGGCGGCGATATGGGCGGCGATATGGGGGCCGGCCCCTCCAGGGGGGACCCGGCGGCGTGGTGCAGCAGCAGGCGCATCACGTGCTGCACCCCCTCCTCGGTGACGTTGCGCAGATCCCCGGCATGATAGCGGCCATGGGCATGGGCGCCGGTGATCACCTCGTAGGACGGGAAATAGTGGATGAAATCGTGGCTTCTGGTCAGCGTCTCTGCGGCGACCCGCAGCACCGACTTGGAATAGGTCGTGGCCGACAGCACATGGGCGTCCGGCTCGGCCGTGGCCATCAGCGGCACCGGGCTGACCGTCAGGATCATCCGCGCGCCGGGGTTCACCGCGCGCAGGGCGGCGCCAAAGGCCTCCATGTCGGCGACGACCCCGGCCATGTCCTGGTTGCGGAAGGCATGGGCGGTCGCATCGAACGTCCCGCCCTCGACCCCCGGACAGAGGGGAAACACCGCGCCGTCGGCCCGGCTTTCCCAGCATTCGGTCAGCCCCAGGGTGAAGACGAAGACATCCAGCGTCTCGAACATCGCGCGCACGGCCGCCAGATGCTGGGCGCGGTCGGCCTCCATTTCCGCCACCGACACGAAACCGCCGGGCTGCACGTTCGGGCGGAACGGGTCGCGCACCGTGCCGTCGGCATCGATCCAGGGCGGCTCCTGCGGAATGAGACGGCCATAGGCGCGCTCGATCAGCTGGGCCAGCTGGCGGGCGGTGTAGATGTTGCCGAACCGGGCCGAGAACGTGCCGTAATTGTGCGCCGCGCGCACGGCGGGGGCGATCACCGGATGGCCGGGTTCGGTGACGTGATAGTTGAACCCCGCCGCCGAAAGATGCCGCGCGACGTGCTGCGCGAAACAGCTGCCCGCGGTGGCGACCTTCGTGTCCGGGGTGAGGCGCAGATCGAAGCGGCCCACGGGATCGACCTCGCCCATGGCGGGCCCGGCGACCGCGCGGCGCCAGAACGCCTTGTCGGGCAGGGATCGGTAGGGATGGTCCGGCATCGGGCGGCTCCTTTCGGCTCAGGCGGCGGCGGCGGCGGCAAGGGCGCGGATCTGCTCCAGCACCCGGGCGCCATAGGCGGCATTGGCATGGGTGGCGTCGCGGGCATGGAAATCGGGGTGCAGATAGCCCTCCGGGGTCCGGGTGCCCGGCACGTCGGCGATGTGGCCGACGCCGATCGTCCCGAGATAGGTCCCGATGACCTCGGCCTCGAGCTGCCACAATGCCAGCCGCTGGCGGGCGGGCGCGAAGCCCATCCGGCGGACCGGGTGTCCATGATAGAGCTTGCCGGGATCCTTCGGCAGTGCCGGGGCTTCCTTCGGGGGCGGGCTCATCACGTGAAAGGTCCGGCAGGGCGCCCGTCTGGCCAGGCGCCGGATCAGCGTCTCGCCGCCGATCTGCTGCGCCATCATCGCCTTCATCGTGCCCCGCGGGATGATCTCCGCGCCTTGCGCTCTGGCCGCCCCGTCGAGCAGCGCGAAGGGCTGCGGGTGGTTGAGCAGGCCGAGAACGTTGTGCATGGCGCCAAGGTGCAGCACCGCAAGGCAATCGCCGGGCGTCAGCGCGGCGATCCTGTCGTGGACGGTCGCGATGTCGGTGTCGCCGTGCACGCTCTTGGGCCCCTTCAGCCAGAGAACCTCGATGCCGGCCTGCCCGTCCACCGCGCGCCTGACGCCATCGGTATGGCTGTTGCCGACCACGAGAATTCTGCCGGTTGGCTGCATGGGCGGTTGTCCTTTGCCATTTCTGCCGCACCGGACCGTTGCGTGACACGGGTGGCGGCGGATGCCTTGTCGATTACAAATGCCGCCCCTGTCAAACCCGCAGATGGGTGCGCAGACACTGCAGGACATCCGGGACAAAATGCGGCGAGATATCGGAAAAGTCCATCGTTTCAGGACTGTTGACGAATTGCTCCGCAAGATCCGGACTGTGGCGCCGGAACCGGTGCAGGAACGGTCGCGACGGAACGGCGATGCGGTGCAGGCGATCGGCGAACCGCTGTTCCAGCGCCCCGGCATCGGATCCGGCCAGGGCCTTTTTCAGCGCGCCGAACCCCCGCCGCTCCAGCAAACCGTCCCTCAGGGCACGGTTGAGCGTGAGCTGCAGGGCGGAAACGCAGGCGGGGGCGGCCGGGTTGCGGTGCGGGGCCGGCCGGGTGTCTTCGGTGTCGATTGCGGTTCCCGTTGCCTGAAGGAAGGCGGCGATGATGTCCATGTCCCCGGCATACGGCACCCGGGCGACGGGAAACCGGGCCTGCCAGCAGGCGATGTTGTCCTGGAACCGGTAATAGGCGAAACCGTTCTTCGGCTTTTCCATCCGCCGTACGTGCAGATCGACGAATTCGGGAAACGACAGGCTCATCCCGCCCTTGATGCCCTCCCTGTAGTGGGACACCAGATGATCGCAGGGATCGCGCAGGAACACCACGACGCGGGCGACGCCGGGCAGGGCGGCGGCCAGCCGGTCGATCGCCCCGGGGGTGCTGGCGAACCAGAAATCCTCCGACGACAGAATGCAGTCCGCCGCCTCGGGGCGCCATGCGTGCAGGGCGGCGGCGAACCCGTCGGGATATTCGGCGGGGATGTCGCGGGCATAGGCCGAAAAATGCCGGTGTGCCTGGGCGCCCCGCTCGGTGCGTCCGAACAGGGGAAAATCGGTCCCCCGGGCCAGCAGGGCGTCGCGGTTGCGGCTCAGGAAATCCTGGATGCTGGTCGTGCCCGTCTTGTGCGGCCCGATATGCAGGACGATGCGCGGCGGCGGCGCCATGTCACCCCGCCTCCGGTGCCGACGCGATCACCTGGTCAGGCAAAAGTGGAAATCCTTGTGGTTGGGCGTGTGCACGATCTGGTAGTCGCGATAGCCGATGCGCCGCACTGCCTCGCGCAGCAGACGGGCCATGTTGGCGTTGTCGTAGAAATGGACGTGGATTGACACGTTGCGCTCGATCAGGTCCCGGGCATGGGCGGGATCGTGGGGCGCGTCGGCCCGGCGTGCGGCGAACCGTTCATAGTGGCGGGGCAGGGGCTCCATCCCGCCGTCGTCGTATTCGGCGATGAACTCGGCCATCGTGCAGGGCTGCATGTGGCGGTCCTTGGTGCTGCCCAGAACCGGCACCACCGCCAGAACCCTGCCGCCGTCGCGCAGACAGTCGTACCAGTGGGCCAGATGCCCCAGCGGGTTGCACAGATGTTCGAACACATGGCTGGAATAGATGAAATCCAGCGATCCGGGCGGCGTCGGCAGGGCGGCGGCCTTGCCGATGCGGATGCTGGACCAGTCCGACGTCGCCGCCTCGAAATTGCCGCGCCGGTCATAGAGCCGGGCCCAGTCCTCGGGGTGGGTTTCCTCGACATAGAGCACCGAGGTTTCGGCGTCGTCGAAGATCTGCGGCCTGGGGCCGGGGCCGATCTCGATCCCGGTGCCCTTGGCCAGATCGTAGAGCGGCTGGCGCGACAGGATGCGCTGCACCAGCAGTTCGACCTCGCCTGTCCCGTCGCCGCCGCTTGTCGCGAAGACCAGCTCTGCATCGGCGGGCAGC
>JBGTLJ010000050.1:0-2436 GCA_041744175.1 Oceaniglobus sp.
GCCCGGCCGAAAAGCGTCAGCCGCCCCGCCGCCGCCCAGTCCGCGATCTCGGGGGCCACATCTTTGGCGAACACGCTGATCCGGGCTTGCGTCTTCAGCAAAAGGCGCAGCTTGGCCAGCGCCGCCTCGCCGCCGCCCGAAACGACGATGCGCCGACCCTCGACGGCCAGAAAGATCGGAAAATGCTTCATCGCGGTGCCCCTGATTTCTTGCACTCAATATAGAACAACGTCCTTGCCGGTTGCACCACAGCCGTGCGAATAAGGACATGCGTTCCAACGCTGACCCAAACCGGAACGAACGTCACCCGCAGGAGGCAGGATCGGAATGAGCGTCCGCATCGACGATCTGGACCGGAACATCCTTTCGGTCCTGCAACAGGACGCCAGCCGTTCGCTGGACGACATCGCCCGTGCGGTCGGCAGCTCCAAGACCCCGGTCTGGAACCGGATTCGCAAATTGCGCGAGGCCGGCGTGATCGGGCAGCACACCGTGGTGCTGGATGCAGAGGCGCTGGGGTTCGAGGCGTGCTTTTTCGTGCTGATCCGCACTTCGGAACACGAGGCCGACTGGCAGACCCGGTTCCTGACGGCCCTGCGCGCCCGCCCCGAGGTGCAGGAGGCGCACCGCCTTGCGGGCGACATCGACTATATCCTCAAGGTCCGGGTGAAGAACGCCCGCGCCTATGACGTGTTCTATCAGGCGCTGATCTCCGAGGTGCGGATCCACAACGTCACGGCGCTCCTGTCCATGGAAGAGCTGAAATCGACCACCATGCTGCCGCTTTGACGGGCTGACCTTACGGTAGCGTCGACCGGCCGCCATCCGGATCGTTCACGGACGTTGCAGGTTTCGACGACCTTGCCCTACACTCTGGCCCGAGCGGGCCGAAACCCGCCATAACACATCCTCGGGAGGATCCACATGAAACGCACCGTCCGTACGGCCCTGACCACCACGGCTCTTGTGAGCGGCCTTGTCGCCGGCCTTGCCAGTGCCGCCGCTGCCCAGACCACAAGCCTGCGCATCCAGAATCACCAGTCGCCCGAATCGACCTCGGGCCGCGCCATCGCCGATTTCGTGGAAAACGTCACAACAATGTCGGGCGGCGACATCGCGATAGAGATGTTCTATTCCGCCTCGGTCGTGAAATCCGCCGAGACCTTCGACGCCGCCGCCAGCGGGATCCTCGATTGCGACATGACCAACGGCAGCTATCAGACCGGCAAGAATCCGGCGTTCCAGTTCGTCGCCGACACCATGGGCGGCTATGACACGCCGCTGGAATATCAGGCATGGATCGAGTTCGGCGGCGGACGCGAACAGATCGACGCGCTCTACAAGGCCAACAGCATGACCTTCGTCGGTGCCCACATCGGCGGTCAGGAATCGCTGAATTCGACCAAGCCGCTGAACGGACCGGAGGATCTCAAGGGCTGGAAGTTCCGCTCGCCGCCGGGCATGGAATCCGAAATCTTCGCCAATCTCGGTTCCTCGCCGGTGGTGATGGACTTTACCGAGATCTTCACGGCGCTTGAAACCGGCATCATCGACGGCGCCGACGCCTCCTCGCTGGCCAACAACGTCGGTCTCGGGATCTACGACATCGCCAAGCACACCACGTTTCCGGGCTTCCATTCCATGTCGTCCGATCACCTGGCCTGCCGCACCGACATCTGGGAAGCGATGCCAGAGGCGCACCGTGCCATCATCCAGACCGCCGAAAAGGCCATGGCAATGGATCTGATGATGATGACCATCGTCGAGAACGGCGAGGCGCTGGCCAAATTGCCAGAGATGGGTGTCACGGTCTACGACTGGTCGCCAGAGGACCGCGCGATATTCCGCGATGCAGCACAGACCGCATGGGCCGACTGGGCGACCAAGACCCCGGAGACCGAGGCGATCGTGCAAAGCCACCGCGACTTCATCAAGCGGATCGGCCTCAGCGACTGATCCGGACCCGACTGGACGGGGCGCCCCGGTTGTGGGGCGCTCCACACCGCTGACGCGCTGCGACCACGGTGCCTGTCAAAACGGTGGCACGGCGGCCGGGATGCCCTGCAAGCGGTGGGATGAGACGGCGCCCCCGGACCTTGCCGATCCGTCGAGACGCCGGACGTGTCATCCTGCGGGCTTAATACGGATCCCACACGCGGTTCCGACCCGCCCGTTCCGCCGCCAAAACCCTAGCGAGCGGCCTTTTCGGCAATCCCCGAAATCCCCTCGCGCCGGGCCAGTTCGGCCTCTACATCGGCCAGCGTAATGCCGCGCGCGGCCAGCATCACCAGCAAGTGATAGACCACATCTGCCGCCTCGCGGGTCAGCGCCGCGCTGTCGCCCCTGACCGCCTCGACGATCGCCTCCACCGCCTCCTCGCCCAACTTGGCGGCGCATTTCTCCGGTCCCTGCGCCAACAGCCGTGCGGTCCATGAC
>JBGTLJ010000051.1:0-3853 GCA_041744175.1 Oceaniglobus sp.
GACAATAGCGATCTCGAGGTACATTTTCTCCAACTCTTGCCGGATGTTCCGACTATTGATTTCAACCTGATTGTAAAGGATCGCCGGTCCGGCCGCCATGGCTCGCAAATTGCTCTGCTTCAGTTCCGGAATATGCGGTAAGCGCTTGCGGCGGCATCCCACAGATCCAGAAACCGGGCATAGAAATGCTCACGCGCGACGAAGGGACTGTCTCCGCGCCCAAGGAATTCGACCTCCAGCGTGTCGATCAGGCGGCCCAAGCGTCGGCGATGGATACCAAGACGAACCTGCACCGGGTCGGCCAGCACGCCCGCGAAAGCCGCGACGACCGATCCAATCATGACAAGCACCGCGACGGTGGCGCCGACCAGCCTTGGGGATGCACCCACCCCGAACATGCCATGCCACATCCCACCGATGGTTTTGCCCATCGGGAACTCCGCAATCGCGGTTCTGCGCGCCATGGCATTGGCCACGTCCGGCGCCATCGAGATCATGCCAGGTGTCAGCGCCTGAAACAACAGGGCGCCGACAAGAATGACGCAGAGCGCGGTAGTCATCTCGGCGACAGCGGATCGGGTGCACGCATATTCGCCAAGGGCGCCTGCAATCCGCTGGCCAAGGGCTTCGGCCTCGGCGGGATCCGCGCGCGCGCGGATCATCTCGCGGAACTGCGGCGCGGCAAGGACCGCGCGGGCCAAGGCGGATGAGTCATGGGCGGCAGCTCCCGCGTCGAAGGGCAGTTCCAGAAGATCGGTCACAATCAGGGCCTCAACCCGCCGCGCGACGGACGTGCGCAACAGGATCCGCCGTCGCGCCAACCAATCGCCAACACCGCGCCAGCCCGCACGGCGACTGAGATACGCCGCGATGCGGGTCAGAACGAGAACCGGCGAAAGGAGGACGTTGAGAGGCGCACGGAGGATGTCCCAGCCCAGTGCTGCGCCATGAAGCCAAAGCGTGCCGGGCCAGGTGAAATGCCTGGCCACAAAGCCGTCCACCTTTGCCCGACGGGTTTCGAAGTATTCCAAGCAGACTGGACAGTCGGTTCCATCGGCGGTCAGCGCGCGGTTCGATGATGAGCCCATGGCGGTGACCCACCATCTCCTTTCTGCAAGCTGTTCGAGCGGGATGCATTTTGCCGATCGAGGAGCAGGCCTTCGCACTTCGAAATCAATCCGAAAATCTCGTGTCGAGATAGCGCGACTACAAGGGCATCGGCGAGGATTCTTTTTTTATCGATCAACTTCGTAAGCAGCTTTAATTTCAACGGCATCTTGTAGCCGAGCCCTTCAGTACGCAATTCTGCGCGAGGGGCGGATCAACTGCCTGCGAGGGCGGTTTCTGTGGACTATCTTTATCTGATCGCCGGATTGGTGGGACTGTTCTTCGGCGGCGAGGCGCTGGTTAGAGGAAGCGTCGGCATCGCTCGACGGATGGCGATCCCGCCGCTGTTGATCGGCCTGACTGTCGTCGGCTTCGGCACCTCGACGCCCGAGCTGCTGGTCTCGGTCGATGCGGCGTGGCGCGGCGTGCCCGATATCGCGCTTGGCAACATCGTCGGCTCGAACATCGCAAACATCCTGCTCATCATCGGCCTGTCGGCGCTGGTCTGGCCGATCAAGGTCATGGGGGCGACGCTGCGCCGAGATACGGCCGTGATGATGGCCGCGGCGCTGGCTCTGGTCCCGGTCTTCGCCATGGGGCAGCTGGGGCGTCCTGCCGGTCTCATCCTCGTCGCCTGTCTCGTGGCCTATCTGGTCTGGGCCTACCGCCAGCCCGGCGAAGTGGTGGCGGATGAGGTCGGCGTACCCGCACCCGCCTCCACTCTCGTCTCGGTTCTGTGGGTGATCGGCGGTCTGGTCGCATTGATAGTGGGCGCGCGGTTCCTTGTGGACGGCGCGGTGAACATCGCTCGCGGCTATGGTATTTCCGAGGCGTTCATCGGCCTGACCATCGTGGCCATCGGGACGTCCTTGCCGGAACTTGCCACGTCGCTCATCGCCGCCTTCCGCCGCCAGTCCGAGATCGCCATCGGCAACATCGTCGGATCGAACATCTTTAACGTGCTGGGCATTCTTGGCGTGACCGCGCTGATCAAGCCGATCCCGGTGGCGTCGCGGTTCCTCACCTTCGACCTGCCGGTGATGATCGCGGTCTCTCTGGTCCTCACCGCACTACTGCTGACCCGTCCGGTGATCGGTCGCGGTATCGGTGTGGCAATGCTGGCGGGTTATGTCGCCTACGTCTGGGCCGCCCAAGGATGATACACGCGCTGACGCACGATGTGAGAAGAACTTGCGCGATCCTGTCGCGGCTTCTCTTTGTGCTGGCCCTTGTGCTATTCGGTCTGCCGCAGGTTCATTCGGACGGGATGGCGACGAATGCCGGTCCTGCTGCCGAGAGCCAAGTCGAGCAAGCCCAGGGCATCCCCTCCGTCCAGCGTCACCTGCTGCGCGCGCAACTGCCAGACGACAATTCGCCGTACGCAATAGAGCCGGGCGCGGCCCTCGAAGCCGCGCATCTCTCTCCTGCAGAGATATCCCTTGAGCCGCACACTTCTTTTGTGCCCGTCGCGATCCGTATCCTTCCCCCGGTCCGGGGTCCGCCTGTGGCTTGACACGTCTTCGTCAGGCTGAACTCTCAGGTTAAAATGGATACTGAACATGCGCCGACCAGCATGGGTCGTGATGACCTATGTCGTCCTGCTGCTTCTGGCAGTTGCGACGGCTCTACCCAACTTTCTCCCCTCGACAGTCCGAAACACGCTGCCGGACTGGGCGACAAGCCAGACCGTGTCGCTGGGTCTTGACCTTCAGGGTGGTGCGCATCTGCTGCTCGCCGTTGACCGCGATGATCTCGCTGGGTCGCGTCTGCAGGAACTGCGCGAGACCCTCGTCGCCGAGATGCGCGCCCGGAACCTCGACCCGGGCTCGATCCGCACCGAGGGGCTGGCCCTGTCGGCCCCCGCAGACGACGCATTGTTGGAGACCATGCGGAACGCGGCCGCCGCGACCGCCGAGCCCGGCAGCCCTTCCGATTTCACAGTGGACCTGACGAACGACACTCTGCGGCTGGCATTGACCGAGGCCGGTCTTGGTCGCGCCGCCACCCGTGCGGCCGACAGCAGCCTTGAGGTGATCCGGCACCGGATCGACCAGGTCGGAGTTTCCGAGCCGGTGATCAGCCGGGTGGGCGAGGACCGCATCCTCGTGCAGATGCCCGGCGTGGAAAATCCTGCCCAGCTTCGCGAGCTTGTAGGGTCGACCGCGAGGATGAGCTTCCAGATGGTCGCCCCTGGACCCGGGCCGGGCGTGTCGATGCTGGAGATGCGCGACGGCAGCGGTGCCGTTCCAGTCGAGGATCGCATGGCGCTGTCGGGCGACCGGCTGGACCGGGCGGCCTCTGCCTTCGACCCCGATACAGGGCGTCCGATGGTCACCTTCGCCTTCGACCGGCAGGGTGCCGTCGCCTTTGCCGAGATCACTGCAGCCAGCATCGGCCAGCGCTTTGCCGTCGTCCTCGATGGCGCGGTGCTGACCGCGCCGGTGATCCAATCCGTCATTCCCGGCGGTCAGGGCCAGATTACTGGCGACTTCACCGTGGAAGAGGCACAGACGCTGGCGGTGCTGCTGACATCGGGCGCGTTGCCCGCCTCGCTGGAGGTAATCGAGGAGCGTAGCGTTGGCGCCGCTCTCGGTGCAGATTCCATCAAGGCCGGGCTCATTACCGGCGCCGTGGGCTTGGCGCTGGTCGTGGCGATGATGTTGGGGCTCTACGGCGGCTGGGGCCTGCTGGCCAGCGCGGTCCTCGGGCTGAACGTCATGCTGACGCTGACGGCCCTTGGCCTGCT
>JBGTLJ010000052.1:0-3367 GCA_041744175.1 Oceaniglobus sp.
GAAATCCCCGAAGAGGTGCGGGTGATCTATGCGGTGCCGGACGGCCCCCCGGCGCGGTTCGTCTGGCGCCGCCAGACCCATCTGGTGGCGCGCTATGCCGGGCCCGAACGCATCGCGCCCGAATGGTGGCACGACCGCCCCGGCACCCGGCTGCGCGATTATTTCAAGATCGAGGACCAGGCGGGTCGGCGGTTGTGGCTCTACCGCGACGGGCTGCACGGCGACCGGCGCGGCGGCGTTCCGCTGTGGTTCGTGCACGGGATGTATGCGTGAATGATCGGGCTCAGGACGGGGTCGCATCGGCCCACGGCCGTGGATAACGGGCCTTGCGGGGTCTCGGTGCGCGGCCATGCCTGAGAACGACCATCAGCATCCCAAGCGCCAGGTCGAGGAGGACGGGTTCACCCCAAACCCCCGTGCGCCGTTTGTCGAACTGGGCGTGACCAGCTGCTTTTCCTTCCTGCGCGGCGCCTCGGATGCCGTCGATCTGGCCCTGACCGCCTGGGCGCAGGGCCACGACGCCCTCGGTATCGCCGATCTGAACACCATGGCGGGCATCGTGCGCCTGCACGGCGCGGCCCGCAAGACGTGCCTCAGGCCGGTCATCGGTTGCAGGATCGTTCTGACGGACGGCACCCAGTTCCTTGCCTATCCCCAAGACCGCACTGCATACGGGCGGCTCTGCGCGATGCTGTCCCGGGGCAAGATGCAGGACGTGGCGGGCGGCTGGCAGGCCAAGGGCGTGTGCGACATCACGCTCGACGATCTGGCGGCCGGCAGCGCGGGGGTGCAGCTGATCGCGGTTCCCGACGCCGATATCGGCCATTTCGCGGCCGGGATGCGCCGCCTGACCCGCGCTTTGCCGACCCTGCGCCATATTGCGGCCAGTTACCTCTACCGCGGCGATGACCGGGCGCGGATCAACAGGCTGGACCGGTTGGCGCGCCGTCACGGGCTGTCGATCCTGGCCACCAACGATGTGCACTACCATGCACCGGACCGCCGCCCGTTGCAGGATGTGATGACCTGCATCCTGCACAAGACCACCATTGCGCGGGCCGGATTCCTGCTGCACGCCAATGCCGAACGTCATTTGAAATCGCCCGCGCAGATGGTGGAACTGTTCGCCGACTGGCCCCATGCGATCCGCGCCACCCGCGATGTGGCCGATGCCTGCGCCTTCGATCTGCGCGAACTGTCCTATGAATATCCGAAGGAAACGGTCCCCGAGGGGCGCAGCGCGCAGGACTATCTGGAAGAGCTGACGTGGAAGGGGGCCGCCGAGAGGTATCCGCAGGGCATCCCGCCCAAGGTGCGCGCGGGGATCGACAAGGAGCTGGCCCTGATCGCCAAGCTGGACATCCCGCAGTATTTTCTGACGATCCACGAAATCATCCGCTTCGCCCGTCATGAGGTGGATCCGCCGATCCTGTGTCAGGGGCGCGGATCGGCCGCCAATTCCGCCGTCTGTTACGTCCTTGGCATCACCGCGGTCGATCCCGACCAGAACGACCTGCTGTTCGAGAGGTTCATTTCGGAGGAGCGGGTCGAACCGCCCGACATCGACGTCGATTTCGAACACGAACGCCGTGAGGAGGTGATCCAGCACATCTATGCCAAGTACGGGCGGGCGCGGGCCGGGCTGTGTGCCACCGTGATCCATTATCGCCCGCGCATGGCGGTGCGCGAGGTTGGGCGTGTCATGGGCCTGTCCGAAGATGTGACCAGTGCGCTGGCCAAGACGATGTGGGGCAGCTGGGGGCGCGAGGTGGGCGCGCGCGAGGCGGGCGAGGCGGGGCTCGACCTCAAGGATCCGCTGATGGCACGCACCATCCGGCTGGCCGATCAGATGATCGGCATGCCCCGGCATCTGGGCCAGCACGTGGGCGGCTTCATCCTGACCGAAACGCCGCTGACCCACACCGTGCCCATCGGCAACGGCGCCATGCCCGAACGCAGCTTCATCGAATGGGACAAGGACGATATCGACGAATTGCGCATCCTCAAGGTGGATGTTCTGGCGCTGGGAATGCTGTCGTGCATCCGCAAGGGATTTCAGATGATGCGCGCCCACCATGGCCGCGATCTGGAGCTTGCGACGGTCCCGCAGGAGGACAAGGCCGTCTATGACATGCTGTGCCGGGGCGACAGCTTGGGCACGTTCCAGGTGGAAAGCCGGGCGCAGATGAACATGTTGCCGCGCCTGAAACCGCGCACCTTCTACGATCTGGTGATCGAGGTGGCCATCGTGCGCCCCGGCCCGATCCAGGGCGACATGGTGCACCCCTATCTGCGCCGCCGTCAGGGAAAGGAGGCGGCGGAATATCCCTCGCCCGGGCCGGACCACGACCCTGACGAGCTGCGCAATATCCTGGGCCGCACGCTGGGGGTGCCGATCTTTCAGGAACAGGCGATGAAGATCGCCATCGACGCGGCCAAGTTCAGCCCCGCCGAGGCGAACGAGCTGCGCAAGGCAATGGCGACCTTCCGTTCTCGCGGGATGATCGAGGGCTTGCAGGAAAAGATGGTCGGCCGGATGTCGCAGCGCGGGTACGATCCGGTGTTCGCCCAGCGCTGTTTTGATCAGATCAAGGGGTTCGGCGAATACGGCTTTCCCGAAAGCCATGCCGCCAGCTTTGCGCTGCTGGTCTACATCTCGGCCTGGATCAAATGCCACTTTCCCGATGTGTTCTGCGCGGCGCTGCTGAATTCCCAGCCCATGGGGTTCTATGCCCCGGCCCAGATCGTGCGCGACGCCCGCGATCACGGGGTCGCCGTGCGCGCGCCCGACGTGAATTTCAGCGACTGGGACTGCACGCTGGAACCGGTGCGCCCGGGTGTCTTTGCCGTGCGGCTGGGCTTGCGCCAGATCGACGGGATGGCGCGCGCCATGGGCGAGAGGATCATGGTGCAGCGCGCCGATCCCTTCGCCGACCTGAAGGATCTCAAGACCCGGGCGCGGATAGATGCCGGCACCATGCGCAAGCTGGCGGCGGCGGATGCGTTCCGCTCCATCGGGCTTGACCGCCGACAGGCCCTGTGGGACGCGCGCGCTTTGCGCGATGCCCCCGATCTGCCGCTGTTTGCCGAAACCCGGGACGAGGGGGCGGAGCGGATGTTCCAGCTGCCTGCGATGCCCGCCTGCGAACATGTGGTGGCCGACTACCAGACCCTGCGCCTTTCGCTGAAATCGCACCCCATGGCGTTCCTGCGCGCCAGCATGAAACGACAGGGATACGTGGCGGCCGGTGCGCTGGCGCGTACGGGCAACGGGCGGCGGGTCAGGATGGCCGGGCTGGTCCTGGTGCGCCAGCGTCCGGGCAGCGCCAAGGGCGTGTGTTTCATCCCGCTGGAGGACGAGACCGGG
>JBGTLJ010000053.1:0-6978 GCA_041744175.1 Oceaniglobus sp.
CGGTCGCGCCGTCCAGCCAGTGCAGGAACCGACACATGGCCGCCCCGTCGCGCAGGTGTGCGGCGCGGGTCGCGGCGATTTCGGCGCCGGTCTTGGTGGCCTTGGGCAGGATGCAGGGATCGTCGTCCCAGGCGACCTCGATCCCCGCGCCGCGCAGGATGTCGGACACGGCAAGCGGCGCTGTGGCCCGGTCCACCCGCACCGGGCCGGCAAGCGCGCCGAGCAGTGCCGCGAAGGTGTCGCGCCGATGCAGCGTGATCGCCGGATCGGGGTCGAGGGCCGCGTATTTCGCCGGATCGTCCGCCAGATCGACGCACCCGTCGTCATGGATCACCGCAAACGCCTGGACGACAGGAATGCGTTCGATGTCGGAGCCGCGGATGTTGAGCAGCCAGCAGATGCTGTCGGGCAGGGTCAGCACCGCCGCAGTCTGCCCTGCCCGGCGCAGGATGTCGGCGATCCGCGTCCGCTTGTCTTGCGATGTGCGCCCGGCGAGGTCGTTCGGATAGGGCGAAACCGCGCCCGCCGGCGGGGCGGGCCGATCGTCCCAGATCAGATCCACGAGGTTGTCGACCGCCACGGCATCGACGCCCGCCTCGCGCAGCGTCTCGATCTCGGTTGCGGTGTGAAGCCATGGATCGAAGCCGACGCGCCCGCCCGTCGGCAGATGTTTACCAAGCCAGCCCGCCAGCTTTGTCTCGGGCCAATTGACGGGGGTGAACCCGTCGGCAAGCTGCGCGCGCACCTGCACCCGGTAGCGTCCGTCGACGAACACCCCCGCCACATCCGCCAGCACGGCCGCGAACCCCGCCGACCCGCTGAAACCCGTCAGCCAGGCCAGCCGCGCGTCGCGCGCCGCCACGTATTCGCCCTGGTGGGCATCGGCGCGCGGCACCAGAAACCCGGCCAGTCCCGCTTTGGCCATCACGCCTCGAAGGGCGGCAAGGCGTGCCGTGCCATCCTGCGGACGGCCTGTCGGATGGAATGTCTGATAGGGGCTCATGGAAATTCGTCCTTCACTGCACGGTCGTGATTGAAACATCAGTTTGCGCGCACGCTCAATGGGTACCGGATTCCTCCAAGGCGTCTGGCACGGATGGTAAACGCCGAGATGACCTTGCCTGGGCGGTGTCGATTGTCATTGCTTCTTGATGCGTGCTCGATCGACGCCCGCCCGCCACTTCGCTTCACGCGGGCACGCCGCGCGTCACCGTGACCAGCCATGCCGCCGCCGGGCTCGCCGTGGCCCCGATCTTTGCCGCCGTCCACTATGGCAATCTTCACAGCCAGGACATCGGCGACGTCGCAGACCCGGTGCTGGCGCGCATCGCCGAGCCTCGTGATCCCGGACCTGTTCCCGCCGAACTTCAGGTGGCATCCCACGGTACGGCCGACGGCGTTACCTTCGGCAATCCAGACGTGATATCGAGCCAAAATGCCGTCCGTGCCGGTTCCGCTGTCCGCCAGCGGATTGCTGCTGTCGGTGCCGGGAATGGGCGGTGGTGCGCGCCGCCTCATGCACCTGGCCCGGTATACCCGGCGACGGTGTCCGCCCCAGCCAACCGGGCCATTGCTAACCCGCGCGCTTCATTCCCATGACTCGGGCGCGGGCGCGCGGATCGCTGTCGAACAGCGACGCCAGCTGTTCGGTCATCGCGCCGGCCAGCTGTTCGACGTCGGTGATCGTCACCGCACGGTCGTAATATCGCGTCACGTCATGGCCGATGCCGATGGCCAGCAGTTCGACCTGCCGCTTGCGTTCCACCATGGCGATCACGTCGCGGAGGTGCTTTTCAAGATAATTTGCCGGGTTCACCGACAGCGTGCTGTCATCCACCGGCGCGCCGTCGGAGATCACCATCAGGATCTTGCGGGCCTCGTGGCGCGAGGCCAGCCGACGGTGCGCCCATTCCAGCGCCTCGCCGTCGATGTTTTCCTTCAAAAGGCCCTCTTTCATCATCAGGCCCAGATTGTTGCGCGCCCGCCGCCACGGCGAATCTGCGCCCTTGTAGATGATGTGGCGCAGATCGTTCAGCCGCCCGGGACCCTGCGGTCTTCCCGCCGCAAGCCATGCCTCGCGGGCCTGACCGCCCTTCCAGGCGCGGGTGGTGAACCCCAGGATCTCGACCTTGACCTGACAGCGTTCCAGAGTGCGCGCCAGAACGTCGGCGCAGATCGCGGCGATGGAAATTGGCCGCCCCCGCATGGACCCCGAATTGTCCAGAAGCAGCGTCACGCAGGTGTCGCGAAATTCGGTATCCTTCTCGCGCTTGAAGCTGAGCGGCGTTGTCGGGTTGGCCACGACCCGGGCCAGCCGCCCGGCATCCAGCGTGCCTTCCTCAAGGTCGAATTCCCAGCTGCGGTTCTGCTGGGCCTGCAGGCGGCGCTGCAATTTGTTGGCGAGCCGCCCGACCGCCCCCTTCAGCGGTTCGAGCTGCTGGTCGAGATAGGCCCGCAAGCGTTCCAGCTCGACGGGTTCGGCCAGATCCTCGGCACGGATCTCCTCGTCATGCTGGCCGAGATAGACCAGATAATTCGGATCGGCGGCCGAAGGCGGGGGCGGCGACGGCGGCTCGAACGGGGCATCGCCTTCGGGCATCTCTGCCTCTTCGCCCATTTCCGTGTCGGCCATGTCATCCAGCGTGACCTGCGCCTGGCTCGGATCCTGGGTCTGGTCCTGGCTTTGCTCGGGGCTGGCGTCGCTGTCTTCGGAATCGTCCTGATCGTCGCCCTGGCTGTCGGGGCTGTCGCTGTCGTCATCGTCGGATTCCGCGGGATCGTCTGCGTCATCCTCGCCATCGGGATCGTCGCCCAACTGGTCCCCGTATCCCAGATCCTCGATGATCCGGCGCGCGAACCTGGCAAACACTGCCTGATCGCCGAGCGACCCCTGCAGCCCTTCCAGCGTCCCGCCGGCCTTGTCCTCGAAGAATCCGCGCCACAGTTCCATGATGTTGTCGGCTCCGGGCGGCAGGGGGCGCCCGGTGGCCAGATGGCGGATCATGTAACCGGCCGCGACCGCGAGCGGTGCATCGGCGGCCTTGGTGATCTGGGCATAGCCCTTGCGGGTGCATTCATGGGCGATCTTGGCGTCGATGTTGCCAGCGGTTCCCGGCATCGCCCGCGCGCCGACCGCCTCGCAGCGCGCCTCCTCCATCGCCTCGTAGAGATCGCGCGCCATCTGGCCTTGCGGTGCGTACCTTGTGAAGGTCGCGGCATTGTGGTGACGACGGCGCAGTGCATAGGCATCGGCGGTGCCCCGGGCCAGCAAAACCTCATCGCGGGTCATCCGGCGCGTCACCTGCGGAAGGCGCATGGAATCGGCCGTCATCCCGGGCGGATCGACCGAATAGGTCACCGACATGTCGCTGTCGTTGGCCATGGTCTTGGTGGCCTCGGCAAGCGCCTTCTTGAACGGATCGGCCGGATTGTCTGACTGCTTCATCTGGGATCGCCTGCTGCAATGCTAGGGCCTTGGTGTGGCAGGTTTCCCGATCATCGTCAAAGGGGCGGACAAGGCCCCGGTTGACGCAACGCAGGAACCAAAATGCGGTGTCGACACTTGTCAGGTCAATACAGCGGAGCCGCTGTCCTGCTGCCGAAGTTTCTGTTCGGCAGCCCTATCGCAAGTGTCAAAAAGGATCGAAGTCATGATCAGCATGTCACAAACCGCAAGCCGTATTGCGATGATCGCCCTGTTGGGCGGAACACCCATGGCGCTGAGCGCCCAAACCACGACGGAAGAGCCGGCCACGGAAGCGCCCGCCGACAGCACGGAAGCGCCCGCCGACAGCACGGAAGCGCCCGCCGACAGCACGGAAGCACCCGCCGACACCACAGAGTCGCCCGCGGACAGCACGGAGGCCCCAGCGGACACCACGGTGACCGAAACGCCTGCCGACGACACCGCAACCGACACAGAGACGGTCGAAGTGCCGGAAAGCGAAACTCCGGAAGAGACCATGGAGCCGGTCGAGGTAGATCCGCTGGCCGCAGGGACAGAGACCGAAGTCGCTGAGGAGCCTGCCAAGCCGATCGAAGGGCAGATCCGGATGCAGAGCGAGAACACTATTCTCGCAGACAATCTGATCGGCAGCAACGTGTTTTCCGACGTGGGCGACGATATCGGGGAAATCGACAATCTAATCGTGAACCTCGACGGGATGGTCGAGGGTGTGGTGATCGGTGTCGGCGGGTTCCTCGGGATCGGCAAAAAGATGGTCGCCATCGAAATGGGAAGCCTGTCTACCGCCACGGACGAGAACGGCAACATCCGTCTGGTGACCAGCGCAACGCAGGCCGATCTGGAAGCGGCAGAGCCGTTCGTCACCATGGAAGATCAGGCAGCGGCCGAACGCTCAATGGAAACGATGCCGGAAGGTGACGCGGCACCCGCTGATGGAACCGCTCCGGCCCCCACCGGCAACTGATCCGCATTGGCTAGATGCCGTGGCACGACGCTGCCGCATCCCAACTGATGAAACCCAAAGCTGATGAGGCCGGTCCTTCCTGACCGGCCTCTGTCTATTCGGCATTCCGCAGTGCGTCTTCGGCTTTCAGATCCGACCCGAGCAGTTCACCGGGATCGGGCGCATCGCGTGGCTTTATCGGCAGTGTCGGCGCATGCCCGCATTCCGGTAACGGCGTGGCGCGATGACTTCGACCACCACCGCCTCATTCGAGCTTCGCTGGCCTCACGCCGCAGGAACATGTTGACCTGCCAAAGGAAGGCCAGAACCTGAACCGAACTGAGCCATAACTCAGGGCACTCCGGGGAGCAGGTTAAGATCCCAGGCAACGTCCGGTGCGCTGCCGGGAAAATGGTGGCGATCACGTCTGCCAAATCCTCGATGAGGACGTCAAGCGTGCGCGAAATGAATATCGGTCCTTACGTCTTGATGCGGAGCGAAAGACACCAAGAAAGGGCAGGTTTTCTCGTCCGACGATTCTGGTTCGCATGATCCGTTGCGAAGCCGGTCGGAGCTGATCCAAACAATTTTTTCAATGCCGATACCTGCCGTGCGGAACGCTGCTGGTATCCTTGGCTGAAGTCCCACCGGGCGGAATGCGTCAGCACAACGCCTTCCCTTTTTCATGTGGCAAATCCTGGTGCCCAGATAAAGCCACGGTCAGCCGAGCGCGACGCTTGCGGCACTTTCCGGCAGTTCCTCGTCAAAGCAGCGCTGATAGAACTCCGCCACCGTCTCGCGTTCCAGCTCGTCGCATTTGTTCAGGAACGTCAGCCGGAACGCATATCCCACATCGCGGAAGATGCTGGCGTTCTGGCCCCAGGCGATCACGGTACGCGGCGACATCACGGTCGACAGATCGCCGTTCATGAACGCGGTCCGGGTCAGATCGGCCACCGTCACCATCTGGCCGACGATTTTTCGGCCCTTTTCGGTGTTGTAGGCCGGCACCTTGCTCAGCACGATCGCCGCCTCGGCGTCGTGGCGCAGGTAGTTCAGCGTCGCCACCAAACTCCAGCGGTCCATCTGGCCCTGGTTGATCTGCTGGGTGCCGTGATAGAGGCCTGTCGTGTCGCCCAGACCCACTGTGTTGGCGGTGGCGAACAGCCGGAAATAGGGGTGCGGCGTAAGCACCTTGTTCTGGTCGAGCAGCGTCAGCTTGCCATCGACCTCAAGCACCCTCTGGATGACGAACATCACGTCGGCGCGCCCGGCATCGTATTCGTCGAACACGATGGCGGTAGGATTGCGCAGCGCCCATGGCAGGATGCCTTCCTGAAATTCGGTGACCTGCACTCCCTCTTTCAGCTTGATCGCGTCCTTGCCGATCAGATCGATCCGCGAAATGTGGGAATCGAGGTTCACCCGCACGCAAGGCCAGTTCAGCCGTGCCGCCACCTGTTCGATATGCGTCGATTTACCGGTGCCGTGATACCCCTGGATCATCACCCGGCGGTTGTGGGTGAACCCGGCAAGGATCGCCAGCGTGGTGTCGGGATCGAACTTGTAGGTCTGGTCCAGCTCTGGAACCCGATCCGTCCGGTCGGCGAAACCCTTGACATGCATGTCGCTGTCGATGCCGAACACCTCGCGCAGCGCGATGTCCTCGGTCGGTTTGGCATGAATGTCGATCGTCCCGTCCGCCATCGTGTGGTCCTTTCCGCAAGGGCCGCGCCCGCGGCGCCATACATCTTGGCGGTGGTGCAACATATCGGCTGAATCTGCAAGGGCACGCGACGCCAAACCGCGCAAGGTTCTGGCCATGGCGCACGGGGTTTGCTTTAACGGACGGACGAGCGGGGGAAGCGATGACCAGTATAGACGAGATCGAACAGCTTATCCTCGCCATGGCAGAGGGCGACCGTTCTGCGTTTCTTTCGATCTACGATGCGACGGGGCCGAAACTTTTCGGCGTGTGTCTGCGTGTCCTCCATGACCGCGCAGAAGCCGAGGATGTCTTGCAGGAAGCGTTCCTCAAGATCTGGCGGAATGCCGATCGCTACCGGGCCAACGGGTTTTCGCCGATGACCTGGCTGATCACGGTGGCGCGCAACAGCGCCATCGACCGGCTGCGCGCCAGAAAGGCGCGGGGCGAAAGCCTGGATGTGGCCGAGCAGTTGCCCGATCACCGCCCGACGCCGGAGGCGGCCGCGATCGCGTCGTCCGAACGGACGCGGGTGCATGGTTGCCTGGAAGAACTCAAGCCCGACCGGGCAGGGGCGGTGAAGGGCGCCTATCTGGACGGTCTGACCTACCAGGAACTGGCGGATCGCTATGATGTGCCGCTGAACACGATGCGTACCTGGCTGCGTCGCAGCCTGTTGTCCCTTAAAGAGTGTCTGAGCCGATGAACAGCGATGAACCCACCGATCCCGGGGGCGACGACGAGGTGCTGTCGGCGGAATACGCCCTGCACCTGCTGACGCCCGGCGACAGGGCCGCAATCGAGGCGCGGCTTGACGTGGACGGCGCGCTGCGGGCGGCCGTCGCGCGCTGGAGCGAACAGCTT
>JBGTLJ010000054.1:0-2161 GCA_041744175.1 Oceaniglobus sp.
CACAGCACGGCCGTCACCGATGCGCCCGCAGGCAGATGCCGCGCCACATGGGCGGCGATCGCCCCGTGACCCAGAACCAGAATTTTCAAAGCGTTACCCCCATGCGATGTAGATCCATCAAAGCGCGGGGGGCTTGGAAAGGCCACGGTTTTCCGATCTAGTGAGAAAAGACCGGAGGGACCATCGCCTTGACCAAGACACCGACTGTGCCGCTTCGTCGGCAACTGACCCTGCGCGACGTGTCCGAGGAATCCGGCGTCAGCGAAATGACTGTCAGCCGGGTTCTGCGCAACAGCGGCGACGTGTCGGCGGCAACCCGCGACAAGGTGTTGCGCACGGCGAAACGCATGGGATACGTGCCCAACAAGATCGCCGGCGCGCTGGCATCCAGCAGGGTCAATCTGGTGGCGGTGATCATTCCCAGCCTGTCGAACATGGTGTTCCCCGAGGTGATGACCGGCATCAGCGAGGTGCTGGACGACACCGAACTGCAACCTGTGGTCGGCGTGACGAATTACCGGCCCGAGCGCGAAGAGGACGTGCTGTACGAGATGCTGTCCTGGCGGCCTTCGGGGGTGATCATCGCCGGACTGGAACATTCGGATGCCAGCATGGCCATGCTGCGGGCCAGCGGCATCCCCGTGGTCGAGATCATGGATGTGGACGGCGAGGCGGTGGACGCCGTGGTGGGCATTTCACACCGCCGTGCGGGGCGCGAGATGGCCCGTGCCATCGTCAAGCAAGGCTTTGAGAGGATTGGTTTTCTTGGCACCAAGATGCCGCTGGATTTTCGCGCACGCAAGCGGTTCGAGGGATTCACAGAGGCGCTTGCCAAGACCGGGCTTGAGGTGGTGGCACAGGAATTCTACGAGGGCGGATCTGCCCTGCTGAAGGGCCGCGAGATGACGCAGGCGATCCTGTCGCGAGACCCGGATCTGGATTTCCTTTATTATTCCAATGACATGATCGGTGCGGGCGGGCTTTTGTACTGTCTGGAAAAGGGCATCGACGTGCCCGGCAGGCTGGGAATGGCCGGGTTCAACGGGGTCGAATTTCTGAAAGGGTTGCCGAAACAGCTGGCGACGATGGACGCGGGGCGGATCGAGATCGGACGGGCGGCGGCCAAGATCATCGTCGATCGCACCAGTGGCGCGGTCACGGAAACCGGCCAGCGGATCGAACTGACGCCGAAGTTGCAGATCGGCGAGACCCTGCGCCGGTATCGGAACTGACCCGTGCAGCGGGCGGTTGATCAGAGCCCGGCGCAGGGTGCGCGGGGCATGCGAAACCGGGAGGAACGTGGATGTATGTCGATGCGATGGTGGCGCCGGTCCGGACGGACGGCAAGGACATCTATGCTGAAAAATGCAGGGCGATGTCGGAATTGTTCATGAAGAACGGGGCGTTGAGCTATATGGAGTGCTGGGGTGAGGATGTGCCGACGGGGGAGGTCACATCGTTCACCAGAGCGGTGGAGCTGACCGTGGACGAAACCTGCGCCGTGTCGTTCATTACCTATCAGGACCGCGCGGCGCGTGATGCCTGTATGGAGGCCGTGATGGCCGACCCGGAGGCGCAGAAGCTGTTCGAGGACATGCCGCTGGATGGCAAGCGGATGATTTTCGGCGGGTTCACGTCGATTGTATCGGCGTGAACACAGCGGCCCTCATGTCCAAGGCCTTGAAAGTGCGATGAAATATCGTGTATGAAGGCTCTAGGAACCGCCTATGAGACTTTGAGGAGGGTGCGCGGTCTGTTCGTCGCGTGGCAGGGATCCTCGGGGCTGGATCGCAGGGGACCCGGTCCTGCCCGCGCTCTCAGTCCGGCCGGGCGAAATCCCGCGTCTCGGCAAGCTGCGCCAGATGCCGGGTGAGGACGAAGGTGTCGGACAGCACCGGCAGGCTGGTCTGCGCTGCCAGATCCGGGATCACGTCGAGGCTGCGCAGGTTGCTGCAGGACAGGAACACGCCGTCCACCCCGCCCCACGCGACAACATCCGGCGCCGCCGCGCGGATCGAGGCGGCGTCGATCCGGGCCACTGTCGCCTCTCGTCAAAGGATCGGAACACCGGGGTCGCGATGCCAGCCGCCGCCTGCATGTCGCGCAGGGTCCGGCTGACCGGCGCGCCATAGGGCGACAGGAACGCCAGCCAAGCGATGAC
>JBGTLJ010000055.1:0-3610 GCA_041744175.1 Oceaniglobus sp.
GATCGCGCCATGGCGACGTTGACGCTGGAGGCTGACAGGACACGGCTGGCGAACGAACTGGAGCGCCTGTTCGCGAACCGCCGCTATTCCGCCGCCTCGGCGTAGCTGTCCAGCGGCGGACAGGTGCACACGAGATGCCGGTCGCCGTGGACGTTGTCGACCCGGTTCACCGGCGGCCAGTACTTGTCGACCCTGAACGCGCCCTTTGGATAGCAGCCCTGTTCGCGGCTATAGGGCCTGTCCCAGTCGCCCACCAGATCCTCGACCGTGTGGGGCGCGTTCTTCAGCGGGTTGTTGACCGGATCGCCGCCGTTCTCGATGGCGCGGATCTCCTCTCGGATGTGCAGCATCGCGTCGCAGAACCTGTCCAGTTCGGCCTTGGTTTCGCTTTCCGTGGGTTCCACCATCAGGGTGCCCGCCACCGGCCATGACATGGTGGGTGCGTGAAACCCGTTGTCCACCAGCCGCTTGGCGATGTCGTCCACGCTGACATGGGCGGATTTTTCGAACGGCCGGGTGTCGAGGATGCATTCATGGGCCACCCGGCCATTGGTGCCGCGGTAAAGCACGTCGAACGCCCCTTCCAGCCGTTTCGCGATGTAGTTGGCATTGAGGATCGCCACCTTGGTTGCCTGGGTCAGCCCCGCGCCCCCCATCAGCAGGCAATAGGCCCAGGAGATCGGCAGGATCGACGCCGACCCGAACGGCGCGCCGCTAACCGCGCCTGCGGTGCCGTCCTCGGGATGGCCTGGCAGGTGCGGCGCCAGATGCGCTTTGACGCCGATGGGGCCCATGCCCGGCCCGCCGCCGCCATGGGGGATGCAGAACGTCTTGTGCAGGTTCAGGTGCGACACGTCGGCGCCGATCTCGCCCGGTTTCGACAGCCCCACCATGGCGTTCAGGTTCGCACCGTCGAGGTAAACCTGCCCGCCATGGGCATGGGTGATCGCGCACAGGTCCTTCACCGTCTCTTCGAACACGCCGTGGGTAGAGGGGTAGGTGATCATGCAGGCGGCAAGGGTATCGCCCGCGGCTTCGGCCTTGGCGCGGAAATCGGCGACATCGATGTCGCCGCGCGCGGTGCATTTCACCACCATGACCTTCATGCCGCACATCTGCGCGCTGGCCGGGTTGGTGCCGTGGGCGTTGACCGGGATCAGGCAGACGCGGCGCGCATCGTCGCCGTTGGCACGGTGCCAGGCGGCGATGGTCAAAAGGCCGGCATATTCGCCCTGGGCGCCGGAATTTGGCTGCATCGACATCGCGTCATAGCCGGTGATCTGGCACAGTTTGGCCGACAGGTCCTCCAGCATCTCTGCATATCCCAGCACCTGATCGGCGGGCGCAAAGGGGTGGATCTGGCTGAATTCGGGCCAGGAGATCGGCATCATTTCGACCGCGGCGTTCAGCTTCATGGTGCACGACCCCAGCGGGATCATCGCGCGGTCGAGCGCGAGGTCACGGTCACTGAGCCGCCGCATGTAGCGCATCATCTCGGTTTCCGCCCGGTTCATGTGGAACACCGGATGGGTCAGGTAGTCGGTGGTGCGCAGCAGCGCGTCGGGGATCCGGTAATCCTGCCCCAGATCGTCGCGCTTCCCGTGGACGCCGAACGCATCCCAAAGCCTCTCCACGGTTTCGGGGCGGGTGGTTTCGTCCAGCGTGATGCCCACCTTGGTGTCGCCCACAAGGCGCAGGTTGATCTTCTGGCGGCGCGCCTCATCGACGATCGCGCCGCGCAGCGGGCCACACTCCACCGTGAACGTGTCGAAGAACCGGCGCGGCGTCACCGTGAATCCCGCAGCCTCGAGCACCTTGGCCACGCGCACCGTCTTGCGGTGGATCCGCTGTGCGATGGCCTTGAGCCCCTCAGGCCCGTGGAACACCGCATAGAACGACGCCATCACCGCCAGCAGCGCCTGCGCGGTGCAGACGTTGGAGGTGGCCTTTTCGCGGCGGATGTGCTGTTCGCGGGTCTGCAACGACAGCCGGTAGGCGGGATTGCCGCGCGCATCCACCGACACCCCGACGATGCGTCCGGGCATCGCCCGTTTCAGCGCGTCACGGCAGGCCATGTAGGCCGCGTGCGGGCCGCCGTACCCCATGGGCACGCCGAAGCGCTGGGTGCTGCCCACGGCGATGTCGGCCCCCATGGCGCCAGGTTCTTTCAGCAGGGTCAGGGCCAGCGGATCGGCGATCACGATGCCCAGCGCATCCGCGCCGTGAAGCCGGTCGATGATCCGGCTGAAATCCATCACGTAACCGTGGGTGCCGGGATACTGGAACACCGCGCCGAACACCGAGCCCGGGTCCAGATCCACCGGATCGCCCACCACGATCTCGATCCCGAGCGGTTCGGCCCGGGTCCGCATGACTGCGATGTTCTGGGGATGACACTCCTGATCCACGAAGAACCTTCGCGATTTCGACTTGGCAAGACGCAGTGCCATGGTCATCGCCTCGGCCGCCGCCGTTGCCTCGTCCAGCAGGGATGCGTTGGCCACGTCCAGCCCGGTCAGATCGCAAACCATCGTCTGATAGTTCAGCAGCGCCTCGAGCCGCCCCTGGCTGATTTCTGGCTGATACGGGGTATAGGCGGTGTACCAGGCCGGATTTTCCAGAATGTTGCGCTGGATCGCCGGGGGCGTGACGGTGCCGTGATAGCCCTGGCCGATCATGCTGGAAAACACCTGGTTCTTCCTGGCGACCTGACCCATGAACCAAAGCAGCTCGCGTTCGGATTTCGGCTTGCCGAACTCCAGCGGGTCGGTCTGGCGGATCGCGGGCGGCACGGTCTGGTCGATCAGCGCATCCAGCGTGTCGACCCCCAGCACAGCCAGCATCTGTTCCATCTCGGCGGGCGAGGGGCCGATATGGCGGCGGTTGGCAAAATCGTAGGGCAGGTAATCGGTTGGGGTGAAGGTCATCGCGCACTCCGCTGGTCTGACAGGGACGCGCGCCCCGGGGCGGCCCTGTCGATTCTGGCTGCGTTTCCCCCTGGCGGCACCGCCTGCCGGTCTGGGACCGGCCGCACGCCCCCGGGGATCAGCCGATGAACTTAAGATAGGCAGCCTCGTCCATCATGTCATCCAGCACCGACAGATCCTCGATCTGCATCTTGAAGAACCAGCCGTCGCCGGTGGCATCCTCGTTGACCAGTGCCGGGTTGGCGATCAGCGCCTCGTTCACCTCGACGATCTCGCCGTCGAGCGGCGCCATGATGTCGGACGCGGCCTTGACCGATTCGATCACCACCACCTCTTCGTCCTTGGCGACGACGCGGCCCTCGTCGGGCAATTCGACGAACACCAGATCGCCAAGCTGTTCGGCGGCATGCTCGGTGATGCCCACGACCACCAGATCGTCCTCGATTCGCAGCCATTCGTGTTCTTCAGTGTATTTCATCGTCAGGCTCTCCTGTTTCATGGTTCAGCGTTTGAAACCGGGGGCGCGGAACGGCAGCGCGCTGACCGTCACCGGATGCCGCCGCCCGCGCATGTCGGCACACAGGACGGTGCCGGGACCGGCAAGCCCGGCCGGGACATAGGCCATCGACATCGGGCGCTCGATGCTGGGGCCGAATCCGCCCGATGTGACCGTGCCGATCCGC
>JBGTLJ010000056.1:0-6690 GCA_041744175.1 Oceaniglobus sp.
CACTTCGCCCTCGGTGTTGTAATGGCACATGGACACGCGGATCGCGCTTGGCATACCCAATGGGTCCAGAATGTTGCCCGAGTAGTGATCCGCTTTGCGCGTATGGGTGCGGATGCCGCGCTTGCGCAATGCCGTGACCACATCGGGTGACGCCATGCCCTTGACAGCGATCGACACCAACCCTTCGCGCCGTGGATTGTCCACGCCGCCAATGATAGTAACCGACGGCATGTCGGCCAATCCCTTCAGGTTGCCCGTGCCATGTATCATGGCATTTGACAGCGTCTCTTCATGGGCATGGATCGCCTCCCCGGCGGCAACGATGCGCGCGCGCGGATCGGTGTCGTCGGTGAAGTTACTGCCAAGCCAATCAAAATAATCCACCACATCCGAGAAGGCCGCATAGGACCCGGTATCCCGCGTCCCGAACTCCCACTGGTACCCCGGCGCGCCCAACAGGTGCTCGTGGGGCAATGCGGACAACCGGTCCGAAACCCACGCAATCCCGTATCCATGGCGCGAGAACACCTTGTAGGGCGACACCACATAGCCATCGATCCCGTAACTCTCGATATCCAGCCGACCATGGGCCGCATGCTGGATGCCATCCACAATGATGTAACAGTCGGGCGCGATGGCCCGGACCGCCTTGGAAATAGCCGCCACATCCATGCACATGCCGGTCACCGGCGAGGTATGCAGGATCGTTACCACCTGTGCATCGGGCGTGATCTGCGCGGCATAGGCCGCCGCTTCCACAGATCCCGTATCGTCATCATGCCTGATGTAGACATGCGCCTTGCCAATTGTCTCCGACCATTTCGCAGCCGCAGACCGCGTCGCCGGATGCTCCACCGTGCTGGAAAAAACCTTCCCCGCAGGCGTGCCTACGATCGCCGTCCGGATCAGGCGGAACAGCAACTCTGTCCCCGATTCCCCGACGAAGAACTGCCCCTCCGGCGCGTTGAACAGCACCGCCATGTCGGCCTTGGCCTTGTCTATGATCGCCATCAGCGCGTGGGCTGCCGGGTTGTCGCGGCCCTGATTGTCCGGGATCGCCGCGAACTTGGCCGAGGTTTCCACGACCGAATTCAGCGTCAGTGCGCCGCCCGCATTCTCGAAGAAAACGCGCGGACCTTCGAACGGGCAGCCCGAGACATGGGAGAAACGGTCGCGGACTTTATCCAGAAGGCCGGGTTTGGTCGTGAGCATCGTGAGATTCCTGTCGGGATTTGGGTGATGGCATTTTCCACGTCGCCGTGGCCAGCGCGGCAAGCTTGCCGTCGACGCCGGTCAGCCGGCTTTCCATGAACGACAGGCTTCGCCCGCGCTTGGTGAACCGCGCCTCCACGGTGACGGTCCCCTCCATCACCGGCCGCATGAATTGCAGCTTCATCTCGATGGTCGCGCCGGGCCCCGCAACCCTGTTCACCAGATGCCCCATGGAGATATCCATTGCCGAAGCCATGGCCCCGCCATGGAGCGAGCCCTGCGGGTTCTTCAGCATCTCCGAGACCTCGAAGGTCACGCGGCAGACCTCCTTGTCCGTGTCTGGCGCAGTTTCCGGCAAATAGGCGAAATTCAGCCCCAGGAACCTTGCGAAAAAGAATGTCTCGAACGCCTGTTCGTGCCCTTCCAGCGCAGCCTCCACATGGGCATGTGCGGCGACCCCGTCGACACGCCTTGGCGATCCGTCCGCCATCACGCCCCCATGAAATTGGCTTTGCGCTTTTCCAGAAATGCGCGCCGACCCTCGACATAATCCTTGCTGTCGAAACATGCCTTCACCCGCGCATCGCAGGCGGCCAGATCCGTCTCGCTCTCGGGCAGCAACACCTGCCCCACGATGAACTTGGTCGACGCGACCGTCATCGGCGCATTGGCCGCGATCATCTGCGCCATCTCCTCGGCGGCCTGCGCCACCTCTGCATCCGGCACCACGCGGTTCACCAGACCCATGGTCCGGCATTCTTCCGCATTGAACCGACGGGCTGTAAAGAAGATCTCCTTTGCAAATGCAGGTCCCACCACATCCACCAGCCGCTTCAGCCCCGGATAGGCATATCCAAGCCCCAGCTTCGCGGCAGGCACCGCGAAGTTCGATCCCTCGCCACAAATCCGCAGATCGCAGCACAGCGCCAGCGCCACGCCACCGCCCACACAGAATCCATCTATCTGCGCGATTGTGGGCTTCGGGAACGCCTCCACCATATCATAGACGCGCTTCGTGGTGGCGTTGTAATGGGCCACCGCCTCTTCGCTGGCGCGCTCGCTCTCGAACTTCGAGATATCGGCGCCCGACACAAATGCCTTTCCGCCCGCTCCCGACAGGATCAGGATGCGCACGGCGTCATCGGCGGCAAACCGCGTTACCGCAGTCTCTACCCCCTCCCACATCTCCAGCGACACGGCATTGCGCTTCTCGGGCTGGTTGAAGATGATCCGGGCGATGTCGCCCGATTGCTCGGTCAGGATCTTGTCGGTCATTTGGGTATCCGTGTTCTCTAGGGGTCAGGTGGCGCCAGAGGCTTTCATGTCGGCGATTTCGGCTTCGCTCAGGCCAATTTCCGCAAGTATGTCAGCGCTGTGCTGGCCCGCCAGAGGTGGCGGGGTGGCAATCCGGCTGCCGGTGCGGCTCATCAGGATCGGCTGGCCGACCAACTCGGTCGCGCCGCGTTCCTGGCTGGTAACGGGTTGAGCCAGACCCAGATGACGCACCTGCGGATTGCTGAACACCTGTCCGATATCATTGATCTCCCCCGCGGGAACGCCGGCGGTCGTGAAAACATCGATCCATTCGGCGGTCGTCCGGCCGGCCGTGATAGCCCCGATCTCGGCGCCCAGGGAATCCCGGTTCTCGGAGCGGGCGGGCGCGGTGGCATAGCGCGCATCCTCCAGCCAGTCCTCGCGCCCCATGACCCGCGCGAAACTGCTCCAGATATTGTTGCCGGTCACCGCGATATTCATGTACCCGTCCGAGGTCCTGAACACGCCCGTCGGAATTGAGGTCGGGTGGTTGTTCCCCGCCTGCTTCGGCACTTCGCCATCCATCAGGAAGCGCGCGGCCTGGAAATCCAGCATGAACACCTGCGCCTGCAAAAGCGACGTCTGTACCCACTGTCCCTTGCCGGACGCATGCCGCTCCAACAGCGCAATCAGGATGCCCTGCGCCGCGAACAGCCCGGCGCACAGATCCGCGATTGGAATGCCCACCCGCATCGGCCCCTTGCCCGGCTCGCCGGTGATGGACATCAGTCCGCCCATGCCCTGCGCAATCTGATCGAACCCGGGACGATCCGCCATCGGCCCGTCCTGTCCAAAGCCCGAGATTGACGCGTAAACAAGGCGCGGATTGGATTTCGCCAACGTTTCATAATCGATTCCCAGCCTTGCCTTCACACCGGGGCGGAAATTCTCGACAATCACATCCGCCGTGTCCGCCAGCTTGCGAAACGCACTCAGCGCCGCCGGGTTCTTCAGGTCCAGGGTCAGCGAACGCTTGTTGCGGTGCAGGTTCTGGAAATCCGGGCCAGAGCGGGGTCCGCCGAACTCTGCGGTATCCACCGGCGCTTCGATCTTGATAACATCCGCGCCCCAATCGGCCAACTGCCGTACACAGGTTGGCCCAGACCGTACCCGCGTCAGGTCCAGGACCCGCAAGCCCTGAAGGGCCGTGCTGGCAACGCCTGCCTGTCCATCCTGTTGCTGATCTGCGGCGTCAGACATTGGTGTTCCCTCCATGGACCGAAACTGAACCACAGGTTATATCCGTTGTCGGCGATTGACAATAAAAATGTTAATTGTTGACAAAATCAGGTGTCCATTCCACCAAAGGCAATGACCATGACCGGAAAAGCCATCGGCCCCCGTCGCGCCACCCTCGCGGGCGAAGTCCGCGCCGAAATCGAGCGGATGATCGTCGATGGCGATCTGGCCGCCGGCGTCAAGATGAACGAGCTTGCGCTGTCGAACATCATGGGGGTCAGCCGCGGCACCGTACGCGAGGCGATCCGCTCGCTGGCCGATAGCGGGCTGATCGATCTGGTCGCCAATCGCGGCGCGTTCGTCCACGAAACCACCCTGGCCGAGGTCCGCAACCTCTACGACCTGCGCGGCGCGATCTTCGCCATGGCCTGCTCTGCGAGTGCGCGCCGGGTTGCGGACGGAACCGAGCCCAGCCTGTCAAAGCGGCTCACCCGCAAGATTGAGGCGATGCAGACCGCTTTGGTCCGCGAAGACACCAGGCTCTACTACACGCTCAACATCGAATTCCACGACATGCTGCTGGAGGCTGCGGGCAACCCGAAGGCGAAGACGATCTACGACAATCTCGTCAAGGAAATGCACCTTTTCCGTCGCCGGGGCCTGTCGATCGTGACCAATCTCGCCCGATCGCTGGAGGAACACATCGCCATCAGCGACGCCGTGATAGCGGGCGATACGGAGTCGGCCCGGGCAGCGGCGCATCACCACATCACCTCGGGCCTCGCGCGCTACATGCAGATTCTGGACTGACCTGACACCAATCCCGACGATCCAAAGGACACCGCCATGGCCAACCCCCTCTTCGACGCGCTGCTGGCCCCCCATGCCAACAAGGCAACCCCGTTCCTGCACCTGCCCGACGGCAGCACACTCAGCCATGCCGCTTTCCTCGACCGTGCCGCCCAGAACGCCAACGCGCTCGGCGCCCTTGGCATCCGGCCGGGTGACCGCGTCGCCGTCCACGTCACCAAATCGCCCGAAGCCCTCGCGCTTTACGCCGGTTGCATCCAGACCGGTGCCGTCTTCCTGCCCCTCAACACTGCCTACACAGCGGCCGAACTGGCCTATTTCGTTGGCGACAGTTCCGCCGCCCTCTTCATCTGCGATCCGGCGGAGGCCGCGGTTCTGGCCGGGATCGCCGCCAACAACGACTGTATTCTCCATACGCTCGGCCATGACGGCACCGGCTCCTTCACCGATCTGGCCGCCACCCAGAACACTGTTGCCGACCCCGCTTCCCGTGCTCCCGACGACCTTGCCGCGTTGCTCTACACCTCTGGCACGACCGGCCGCTCCAAGGGTGCGATGCTGACGCAGACCAACCTGCTCTGCAACGCTCAGGCCCTGGTCGAGGGCTGGAGGTTTACCGCAAGCGACGTGCTGCTGCACGCCCTCCCGATCTTTCACGCCCACGGCCTCTTCGTGGCCTGCAACACCTCTCTTCTTGCAGGTGGCTCCATGATTTTCCTGCCGAAGTTCGAGACCGACACCGTGATCGCACATCTTCCAAATGGGACCGCCATGATGGGCGTGCCCACCTTCTACACCCGCCTTCTGGACGACCCGCGCTTCGACAGGGCTCTGACGCAGCACATGCGTGTCTTCATCTCCGGCTCAGCGCCCTTGCTCGCGGAAACTCACGAAAGGTTTGCGGCCCGTACAGGCCACCGCATTCTGGAACGCTACGGCATGACCGAGACCTCCATGAACACGTCCAACCCCTATGACGGAGAGCGTCGGGCAGGCACCGTCGGTTTCCCTCTTGCGGGGGTCGAGGCGAAGGTCTGCGACCCGGAAACCGGCTCTGAACTTCCAAGAGGCGAGATCGGCGTCCTGGAAGTCCGTGGTCCCAACGTCTTCAAAGGTTACTGGCAGATGCCTGAAAAGACGGCCGAAGAATTCCGCCCCGACGGCTTCTTCATCACCGGCGATCTGGCCATCATCGACGCCGATGGCTACATCACCATCGTCGGTCGCGGCAAGGACCTTATTATCTCAGGTGGTTACAACATCTATCCCAAAGAGATCGAGATGTTCCTCGATGACCTCCCCGGTGTTTCGGAAAGCGCCGTGGTCGGCGCGCCGCATCCCGACTTCGGCGAAAGCGTCGTGGCTGTTCTGGTGGCCGAAGCAGCACTGGACCTCGATGCCATTGACGCCGCCATTCGCCGCGACCTCGCAGGCTTCAAGCGCCCACGTCATGTTGCCGTGCTCGACGCGTTGCCCCGCAACACCATGGGCAAGGTCCAGAAGAAAGACCTGCGGGATCAGTTTGCCGACGTCTTCCAAACCGCCAAGGTCTGATGCCGGCAGTCTGTGAAGGGCGCTGGTCGAGGCGGGGCAGGGCGGCGGCTGGCGTCTGCCCGTGAACAAACGCTTTGCCTCCGATCACTTCGAGACAAGGGATAAATTGACCGTCCCCCGGCGGCATCAGTGTGCCAGGGTGGCTCTGCAAGGATCCACGCAGGAAAGCGGTCCTGTCGGAGATCATCACGGTCGGCCGTGCACGATGCTGTCACGCAAGCCGCCGGTGCTGATGCGGGCGGCTTTGGCGAACATCCCTCTCACACATGCCATGCATGTGCTGCCGGGCGATGGATTGCGCGGATCTCGTCGATCAGCGGGCCGATCCCCTGGCGCGAGTTGCGCTTGTAAAGTTCGACCGTCGGCTGGACCACGAGCATCGGGCCCGGCGCCCCGGGTGGACGGCGAAGCCGATCCGGTTGTTTCCCGCCTCGGTCGCACCGATCCGTGCGGCCTTCACGAAGCCAACGCGCTGGATCACACCTCCTATTGTGTTGCTCACTATGTACGCCATATTGACGTACAGCTTAAGCGTTCGATTTGGAAAGGTCTTCGAAGCTTTTGCGTCACCCAAATCGCCACCTGGCTTCGGTAAAGGTGTACTCGTTGACGATGATCCCC
>JBGTLJ010000057.1:0-8942 GCA_041744175.1 Oceaniglobus sp.
AGGTCGCGCCCCGGCCCGCCCCCGGCTGTCCGCCGTGATCCCGGTCCCTCACCGACATCAGGGACCGCCGGTTCAACCCGAAAAGCGACGGCGCGCGCACCGTCCGGTCCGGCTCCAGCATCACGTAGTCGATGGAATAGCGAAATGCGTTCGTTGGCGTCCCGTGTCGCTTGTGGAACGTCACGCCCGGGATATGATCGACACCGTTCATGCGGCAACGGCACCGGCGCGCAAAATGCCCTCGGCCACGTCAAACGCGCTGGCCAGCCCATCCTCGTGAAATCCGTTGCGCATCCATGCCCCGCAAAACCATGTGTTGCGGGCTCCGTTCATGGCGCGCACCGCCGCCTGGCCGCCCAGCGCCGAAAGGTCATAGACCGGATGGCGGAACTCGACCTCGTCATAGATCTTGGCAGGGTCCAGTTGCCGCGTCGTGTTCAATGTGACGAACATCGGGTCGTCATGGGGAATGGGTTGCAGCGAATTCATCCAGTAGGACAGATCGATCGGATCTCCGGCGGGCTTTCCCTTAGGTTCTGTATAGACCCAGCTGGCCCAGGCGCCATGCCGTCGCGGCATCACGGATGCGTCGCAGTGAAGGATGGCACGGTTCGTCTGATAGCGCACCGCCCCAAGGCCGACGCGTTCGTCGTCGGACGCATCGCCAATCATCGCCAGACTGTCATCGGAATGGGTGGCCATCACGACGCGGTCGAACGCTTCGACAGGCTGCCCTGCCACCTTGACCTGGACACCGCCGCCCAGCCTCGTCACCGACTGCACTGCCGCCTTCGTGCGCACCGCCACCCCGCCGCGCACAAGCGAGGCCTCCAGTCGCCGGACATATTCCACCGACCCCCCCCGTACGGTGTACCAGGGATGCTGGCCCGTGGCCTGCAACAGCGCATGGTTGCGGAAGAACTCGATCATTGCGCGAGCCGGAAAATCGAGAATGTCGCGTTTTGGCGTGGACCAGATCGCACCCGACAGAGGCAGGATGTAATAGTCGCGAAACCACGGCCCCGTCCCGAGGACCCTGAGAAAATCGCCGATGGTCATGGCGGGGTCCGTCGCCGTCGCCACGGCCCGGCGGTTGAACCTGCTGATGTCGGACAGCATCTGCAAGAACCGCGGGTTCGCCAGATTGCGTTTCTGAGCGAACACCGATCCGAAACTGCGCAACCCGTATTCCAGCGCTCCGCCGTTGATCGAAGCGCCAAAGCTCATGTTGCTGTCGGCGATCGGCACGTCCAGCCGATTGAAGAGATCGCAGATATATGGATAGTTCACCTTGTTGAATACGATGAAACCGGTATCCACCGGCTGATCGCCACGCTTTCCGGCAATCACGGTGCGGGCATGACCCCCCAGCCGCGCCCCGGCCTCGAAAAGAACGACATTGTGTCGCTTGGCCAAAAGGTGCGCCGCGCCCATGCCCGAAATGCCTGCCCCGATCACCGCGATACGCTGCGCCATACCCTCTACACTTTCGAACGGCATTCATCCTCCGGAATTTGCGTCTGGATGCATACGTGGAGCGGGGTCTACCAGATGAAAGGAAATTATCCCGGTTGCGTGATCCGCCTGCGACTCTGCGGCGTATTTGATCCATGCTCGTTGGTAACATACAGACAGATTCGCAGACCCCGCACCCCTTCGCGGGGGCGCCGGTCCTGCGCCGGACGACAGGACAGAGAACCATCAGGCCAACGATGACCAGATCCGAGCCTTCGCCCGACTGGGCCGACATCATGCACCGCATCCACAAGGATCGCGACGAAGCGGCCTTCGCGTCGCTGTTCGGACATTTCGCGCCCCGGGTGAAGGGTTTCCTGATAAGGTCCGGGGCCAGCAACGGCCTGGCCGAGGAATGCGTGCAAGAGGTGATGACGACAGTCTGGCACAAGGCGCATCTTTTCGACGCTTCCCGTGCCGGCGCCTCGACATGGATCTTCACGATCGCCCGCAACAAGCGCATCGACGCGCTGCGTCGCCAGCGCCGCCCCGAACCCGAAGAGATCGGTTGGGGCCCCGAACAGGAACCCGATCAGGGCGATATCCTTGCACT
The DNA here is from genome assembly GCA_041744175.1 of Oceaniglobus sp. Lineage (GTDB taxonomy): Bacteria > Pseudomonadota > Alphaproteobacteria > Rhodobacterales > Rhodobacteraceae > Oceaniglobus. Next base: position 2,069 of record JBGTLJ010000057.1, read on the forward strand.
TTCGCAAGAAACGGAAAAACTGGCCGTGGCAATCGCGGAGCTTCCGGAAAAACAGCGGTTTCTGGTCGAACGGGCATATTTCGCCGAACTCACCCACAGCGAAATCGCCGCCGAAACCGGGCTGCCGTTGGGAACCATCAAATCGAGGATCAGGCTGGCGCTGGAACGGCTTCGCCATGCAATGAAGTGAACGAAGGTAAAAAAATATAATGGGACAGATCAAACACCACCTCAGCGATTCGTTGCTGATGGCCTATGCCGGCGGCACCCTGTCAGAGGCGTTCAGCCTTGTCGTGGCCACCCATGTCAGCCTGTGTGACGAATGCCGTGCACGGCTGGGCGAATTCGATGTCATTGGCGGTTGCCTGCTGGATCGCTGCGAGTCCGTGCCCGTCGCGACCGATGCGCTGGCCAGGACAATCGCACAGATCGGTGGCGGCGTTCAGGAACACGCTGCCAGGACGCGTTGCGGGCAACCGGGCGACCTGCCGCAACCGCTGCACGATTATACCGGTCGCAATCTCGACGAGATCCGCTGGCGCCCCATGGGTGGCGGTGTCAGCCAGATGCGCCTTGCCACATCTTCCGGCGCAACGGCGCGCCTGCTGCGCATTCCCGGCGGCACCCGGTTACCGGATCACGGTCACCGCGGATTGGAACTGACGCTGGTGCTGAGCGGTGCCTTTCACGACGAGGACGACAGGTTCACGCCCGGCGATCTTGAAATCGCCGATCAGGCGACGCAGCACACTCCCCATGCCGACGCGGGACAGGACTGTATCTGCCTTGCCGCAACAGACGCACCGCTGCGATTCCGCGGGATTGTCCAGCGTATGGCGCAGCCGTTTCTGGGTATTTGAATCAACGGACGACGGCATCGGGCCAGCGTCGCAGGTCACGCCAGGGGCGAACCGAAGCTGTTATCGCTTCCCGTGCGGCGCGGCCCTTTCTGGTGTAGCGTTGGCTATAAGACCGGTGGTAAAGCCGCGCGCGTGGCAGGACTGTCCGCTTCTTCCTTCTCCAACTCTTCGAAGTCGAAATTGTCCAGCCGTCCCGCGCGTTTGCCGGCCCGCGCAGCGGCGGTGCCGATCCCGTCCAGATCGGCACGGGCCTGACCGAAGTGGGTGTTCAGCTTGTCCACCTTCTCGACCACGATCTCTACATCCCGGTGCAGCAGTTTCAGGATCTTTCGAATGGCGCCCGTCTGTTCGCGCATCCGTGCGTCCTTGAGGATCGCGCGCATCGTGTGCAACGTCGCCATGCAGGTGGTGGGCGACACGATCCAGACCCGCGCATCGAACCCGTCACGCACCAGTTCGGGAAAATTCGCGTGCAATTCGGCATAGACCGCTTCGGACGGCAGAAACATCAAGGCGCCGTCCGCCGTTTCGCCCTCGATGATGTAGCGCTCCGATATGGCGCGGATATGCGATCTGACCGCGGTGCGCATTCCGGCGATCGCGGCGCGCATGTCGTGATCGGTTTCGGCGCGTCTCAATGCCTCATACGCCTCAAGCGGGAACTTGCTGTCGATGACGATGGGCCCCGGGGGATTGGGAAGGTGGATCAGGCAATCGGCCCGCCGCCCGTTGCTCAACGTGGCCTGCCACGCATAGGCATCCTTTGGCAGAGCCTTGCCCACGATATCGTGCAACTGGATCTCGCCGAATGCGCCACGGGTCTGCTTGTTGCTAAGGATATCCTGCAACGACAGAACGTTGCCCGACAGCTTTTCGATGTTTGCCTGGGCCTTGTCGATGGTCAGCAAACGCTGTTGCAGTTCGCCCAGCGACTGCGCCGTGCGGGTCGCGGATCCGGCCAGGTTCTGGTTCATCTTTTCGGTCACGTCGGCCATGGCAGCCGCTGTCCGGGTCGTCGACTCCCTCAGATTGGTGTCCATCCGGCCGCTCACCTCGGCCAGCCGCGCCTCCATCAGTTGCAACATCCGCGCCTGGGATGCAGCCTGACTTTCCGCCACACCGGTCAGTCCGCCGCTGAGCTGCTGCTGCCCGTCGCCCAGCGCCTGCACCCGCTGGTTCATGTACTGCATCTGCTGTGCAAGTGGCCCGACCATTTCGGCGGTCCGCCCCGCCCGCCGCAGCGCGACGACCATCAGAAACAGGAACAGCGCGGCCAAGGTCAGGGCGATCGCCGAAGCCATGGTCAGGGGATCGTTGAAATCGAAAGTCGTGTCGCCGATCGTGATCATGTGCGTCCGAACAGCCGCTCGATATCGGCCAGCTTCAGTTCCACATAAGTGGGCCGCCCATGGTTGCACTGCCCGGAATGGGGGGTCGCCTCCATTTCCCGCAGCAGGGCGTTCATTTCCTCCACCCGCATCCAGCGCCCCGACCGCACCGATCCGTGACAGGCGATTCTGCTCAGCACTGCCTCGATCCGGCTCTGAAGACTGTCGCTTTCGCCCAGATCGTCCAGCTGATCCAGAATATCGCGCAGCATCGCTTCTGCATTGACAGCACCAAGGATCGCAGGCGTTTCGCGCACCGCCACCGCCCCGCCGCCGAATGCCTCTATGGTCAGGCCAAGACGTGAAAGCTCCGGCGCCAGATCCAGCAGCCGGGCCGCGTCATCGACCGAAAGCTCCACGATCTCGGGGATCAAAAGCGCCTGTGCCGCCACCGCATTTTCGGCCATCTGTCGTTTCAGCTTTTCATAAACCAGCCGTTCGTGCGCTGCGTGCTGATCCACGATCACCATCCCGTCGGCGGTCTGGGCGATGATATAGTTTTCGTGCACCTGCCCGCGTGCGGCACCCAGCGCAAAATCATCATCCACCGGGGTGGCTTCCGGTGCCCGGGCCATCACCGGCATCGGCTCTGCAAATCCCGGGGCCTGCGCCGCATGGACGGCACGCAGCACCGCGGCGCCGGGCCTGTCCATCTGATAGACCCGGGCCGAAGTTTCGCGGCGCATTGCCCCAAGCGTCGCTCCGGCAAGGGTGGTGGACGCCCGGTGCCCCGCGTCCGCCAGCGTATGGCGCAGCCCTGATACGATCAATCCGCGCACCAGACCCGGATCGCGGAACCGGACCTCCGACTTTGCAGGATGGACATTCACATCCACCAGTTGCGGATCGCAGTCGAGAAAGAGAACCGCCGCCGGATGCCTGTCGCGGCCAAGAAAATCCCGATAGGCCGCGCGCAACGCGCCATGCAGCATGCGGTCGCGCACCGGACGGCCATTCACGAAAAGGTACTGCGTGGTGGCCGAGCCGCGCGAATATGTGGGCAGCGCGGCATACCCTCTCAGCGACACACCCTCGCGCTCCGCCGCGATCCGCAGCGCATTCTCGGCGAAATCCGCGCCAAGGATTCGCGTCAGGCGACCGTACAGGGCATCGAACAGATCGCCGGTCCCCGCATCAGCGCGCAGGACCATGCGCCCCTCGCCGCCGCCTGTGACGTCGCGCAGGGTGAAGCTGACCAGAGGTTCGGCCATGGCCAACCGCCTGACCACATCGCCGATGGCCTGTGCCTCGGCGCGGTCAGAGCGCATGAATTTCAGCCGTGCCGGTGTGGCATGGAACAGGTCGCGCAATTCGGCGATGGTGCCGCCGTTCATTGCCGCGGGCCGGACCGGCTCCGCCCGTCCCCCGCTCACCCTGAGGCAAGCCCCCTCGCCCCCCTCGACGCGCGACGTCAGGCTCAACCGCCCCACCGCGCCCAGCGACGGCAAGGCTTCGCCACGAAATCCGAACGTGTGGATGTTCAAAAGATCCGAACCGTCGATCTTGGATGTGGCATGGCGCGACAGCGCCAGCGGCAGCGCGGCGGCGTCGATTCCGCATCCGTCGTCGATGACCCGGATCAGGGATTTTCCGCCATCGCCATAGACAATGTCGATACGTCGCGCTCCGGCGTCCAGTGCGTTTTCAACCAGTTCCCTGACCGCGGATGCCGGACGCTCGACCACCTCTCCAGCCGCAATGCGGTTGATCGCGGCCTCATCAAGCTGCCGTATGACGGGACGGTTTTGGCCTATGTTGGGTTGGGGTGCGGACATGGCACAACCAATAGCATGTCCGCATTCGATTTGACCATGGTCAAATCAGTTAGTCGCCTCGATCCCCTCGGGTTGTCCGACGATCACGAAATGCAGATCATCCGGGCGATAGATCCGTTTGACGATACTGTTCACATCCTCAAGCGTCACGGCATCTACCTTGTCGTTGCGCGTGTTGATGTAATCGATGGGCAGACCCTGGATCTGCATTCCGACAAGCTGGCTCGCGATAGGCCCGTTTCCGTCGAACCGCAGCGGATAGGCTCCGGTGAGATAGGTTTTGGCCTCGTCCAGTTCCCTTGCGGTGACGCCGTCCTGCACGATTTTTTCCCACTCGTCGCGGATCACCTCAACCGTCTCGGCCGCACTGGCATTGACGGTAGACGCCTGACCAAGCACCGCCTGACCATAGTCGTATGCCGCAAGATAGGTGCCAATGCCGTAGGTAAGGCCGCGCTTTTCGCGAACCTCGGTCATCAGGCGGGACCCGAAACCGCCGTCTCCAAAAATCTGGTTCGCGACATAGGCCGCGAAGAATTCCGGGTCGTCGCGGGCGATGCCGTCATGGCCGAACACGATCACCGATTGCGGGGTGTCGAACGGGACAATGGTGACACCCGCCCCGGCTTGGAACGTCGCCGGCCCGGGCAAGGGCGCGCCGCCTTCGGGCAAACCGCCCAGCAGATCGTCCAAAAGCTTGCCCAACGCATCCGGCGTGATATCGCCCACGGCGCCCACATAGACCCGTTCGCGCACCAGAACGTCCCGATGCGCCTTCACGATATCTTCGCGGTCCAGCGTGGTGACGCTTTCGATCGTGCCGCTCGCGTCCGAACCATAGGGGTGATCGCCCCATGTCAGCCTCGCCGCCGTGGCCGAAGCGATCTCGCCGGGATCGGTGGCGTCCGACCTCAGACCGGACAACACCTGATCGCGGACCCGGTCGATCGCATCTTGGTCGAAACTCGGTTCCACAAGCGCCTTGCGCAGCAGTTCCACGGCTTCTTCGCGGTTCTCCGTCAGAAATCTGGCAGAGATCGACACCGCGTCGTTGTACGCATCGAAGCCATAGCTGGCGGCCAGCGATTCCCGGGCCGCAGCAAAGCCCTGCGCGTCAAAGTCGCCGGTGCCTTCCTCCAACGTCGCCATCATCAGGTTGACGGCACCGCGTTGCTCCGGCGCTTCCACCCCCGCACCGCCTTTGAACCGGATCTCCAGCGCGGTGAAGGGAATGTCATGTTCCTCCACCAGCCATGCGGTGATGCCGCCGGGCGACGTCACCTCCTGTATTTCCACGGCGGCCCTCAGGGGCAGCGCCGCGAGGACGAACGTTGCGACGGCAAATGCGAAACGCATCATTGTGACACCTCAGGCTTGGCGTTGGACGGTGCGGTCAGCCAGCCGGTGACGGCGGCGTTGCGATCGAAGACTGCGCGCCCGGCGGCGATGATGTCATCCGCCGTGACCGCCTGCAGGATATCGGGCCAGTCGGCCACATCCTGCAGCGTCAGACCGCTCGTCAGGGCACCGCCATAGGCCCGGGCGCGCGATTCCACGGAATCCTCGGAATAGACAAGTGACGCACGCAACTGCATCTTGATGCGGTCGAGCTGATCGGCGTCGACCCCACGCTCGAGGAATGCAGCAATCTCCGCGTCCAGGGCGTCTTCTGCCTCTTGCAGGCCCACCCCCGGTGCCGGAACGATCACCAGACCGAAGGTCGTGTCGTCCAGCGAGGTGCCGCCGTAGAAGGCCGAGGTGTAAAGCGCGACTTTTTCCTCGAACTGCAACCTGCGGCCCAGCACGGATGTCTGGGACGAACCGCCCAGCACCTCTGCCAGCAACGTCAGCGCGGCGGCCTCTTGCTGCGCGCCGCTGTCGCGTTCGGGTGCCAGGTAGGTGCGGATCACATAGGGCTGGGCGACGCGCGCATCCTCGAACACCAGCCGCCGTTCGGCCAGCTGCGGCGGTTCCTGCGGGCGCTCGCGCTCCGGCAGGTTCTCCGTGGGCTCCAGCACCCCGTAATACTGTTCGGCCAGCGCCTTTACCGCATCGGGCTCCACATCGCCGGCGACGATCAGCACGGCGTTGTTCGGTGCGTAAAAGGTGCGATAGAACGACATTGCATCTTCCAGGTCCAACGCCTCTATCTCATGCTCCCAGCCGATCACCGGAATGCCATAGGGGTGGTTCTGGTACTGCGCCGCCGTCCTCTGCTCGGAAAACAACGCGGCGGGATCGCTTTCGGTGCGTTGGTTGCGTTCCTCCAGAATGACCTTGCGCTCTGTCAGAATGTCGGTTCCGTCCAGTTGCAAATTGCGCATCCGGTCGGCTTCCATCTTCATCATCAGTTCCAGCCGGTCCGCGGACACCCGCTGGAAATAGCCGGTATAGTCCTGGCTGGTAAAGGCGTTGTCCGATCCGCCATTGGCCGACACCACCTGCGAAAACTCGCCGGGCTTCAGCGTGTCTGTGCCCTTGAACATCAGATGTTCGAGATAGTGCGCGATCCCCGACACACCCGGCGCCTCGTCAGCGGCACCGACCCTGTACCAGACCATCTGCACGACCACTGGCGCCCGGTGATCCTCAAGCACGACAACCTCAAGCCCGTTGTCCAGCGTGAAAGAGGTCGGCTCTTCGGCGGCAACGGCAAACGGGAAAAGTGTGGCGACAATCAGCAAAAGTGTCAGGGACAGGGGGCGCATGGCTAATCCTACAGGGCGGTCATGATTGCATCTGTGGTGGATCCGTCGCGGTTCAACCCGCCCACGCAGACGTGACAGGCTCAGCCTTCGGGTTCTGGCGGCGCAGCCGGTGTGCGCACACCGGCGACTCATAACATCCATCA
>JBGTLJ010000058.1:0-2414 GCA_041744175.1 Oceaniglobus sp.
GCGAACACCAAGGTCTGCAATGCGTCGCCGTCGCGCCCGCCGTCCCAATCCGCAAGCCGCGCCGACAGATCCGCCAGTGCCGCGCGCTCGCGTTCGTCCGGGGCGCGAAACACCCTGTGCGGCTTCACGAAATCGTTGTAGTAACGTACCGCGAACCCGGCGGCGGCATCCAGATCGGCGTGGGTTTCGGGTGTGGTGTCCGGGGTATAGCGCCGGATGAACCCCCAGAGCGCCTGCCTGTCCTCGGCCCCCGACACCGAGGCGAGGTTCAGCAGCATCGCGAACGGCACCACCATGGTCGACGCGGGCACATCGCGGCCGTGGATGTGGAACACCGGGTTGGCCAGCCGCGCGGCCGCATCCTGATCGCCGTAGGCGCGCAATTGCGGGTGGTATTCGTCCACCGCTTTGGGGATCACGTCGAAAAACATCCGCTTGGCGGTCTTCGGCTTTTGGTACATGAAATAAGACAAGGATTCCGTTGCGGCATAGGTCAGCCATTCGTCGATCGACAATCCATTGCCGCTCGACTTGCTGATCTTGCCGCCCCTGTCGTCCAGAAACAGTTCGTAGGTGAAATGGTTCGGCTTGCGTCCGCCCAGGATCTCGCAGATCCGGTCGTAGATCGGCGTGTTGGTGGAATGGTCCTTGCCGTACATCTCGAAATCGACATCCAGCGCGGCCCAGCGGGCGCCGAAATCCGGCTTCCATTGCAGTTTCACCTGCCCGCCGGTCACCGGCAGCGTCCATTCGCGCGCGTCCGCGTCATCGAACGTGACGGTTCCGGCGGCCCCGTCCACGTGCTTCATCGGAACATACAGAACGCGTCCGGTTTCCGGATGGATCGGCAGGAAACAGGAATAGGTTTCCCGCCGCTCGTCGCGCAGGGACTTCAGCATCACCGCCATGATGTCGTCATAGCGTTCCGCGGCGCGCAGCAGCACCGGATCGAACGCGCCGGAGCGGTAGAACTCGGTCGCCGACATGAAGTCGTAGTCGAACCCGAAGGTGTCGAGAAACCGGCGCAGCATGGCGTTGTTGTGATCGCCGAAGCTGGCATGGGTGCCGAACGGATCGGGCACCGAGGTGAGCGGCCGTTGCAGATGATCGTGCAGCGCGTCCGGATCTGGCACGTTGCCCGGCACCTTGCGCATCCCGTCCAGATCGTCGGAAAAGCAGATCAGCCGAGTCGGAATGTCAGATATCACCTCGAACGCGCGGCGGATCATCGTGGTGCGCGCCACCTCGCCGAAGGTGCCGATATGGGGCAGGCCCGACGGGCCGTATCCGGTTTCAAACAGTACATGGCCCTTTTCAGGCGGTGCGCGCTCGAACCGTTTCAGCAGTGCGCGCGCCTCTTCGAACGGCCAGGCCTTCGAGGTCATCGCGGCGTCGCGCAGGCTGGTCATGGCGGTGTCTCCCGAAGGGCAAGCCGCCAACCCCTATTGCCCCGGCCACGCGGCGTCAATAATCTGGACCCGAACCCAGACGTCAGGACCCAGCGTGACAGAGATTTCCCATTCCATGACGCCGCAGGACTGTCTTGTTGCGGTGATGATCGCGATCAGCGTGTCCGACGAAAAGGTCCAGACGGCCGAACTTGTGACGATCGAGAGGATCGTCAACCACCTGCCGGTGTTCGCGGGGTTCGACCAGGACCGGATCGCCCAGGTGGCCGACGTGGTGTTCGACCTGTTCGGCGAAGAGGACGGGCTGGACGCGCTGTTCGGTCTGATCCGCCAGAACCTGCCCGAAAAGCTGTTCGAGACGGCCTATGCCATGGCCTGCGACGTGGCCGCCGCCGACGGACACATCGAAGAGCCGGAGCTGCGGCTGCTGGAAGAGATCCGATACGAGCTGAACATCGACCGCCTGCAGGCCGCTGCCATCGAACGCGCCGCGCGCGCCCGCCACCTGACCCTCTGACCCCGCCTCGACCTTATTGACCGCCTGACGGCGGACACGACCCATGGGTCCTTGCGGGCCGTTGCCGCCCGGCCGCGCCGCCATTGCCGACTGTCTCGCGGCGCATCCGCGGATCAGGCGCCATGGACGCTGGACCAGCGATCGATCAGTTTCCAGTGCAGCGCACGGGCCCGGCGCGACCACGCCAGACCGCCTTCCGGGCGCTCGCGTTCCGCCTCGTCCAGCGCGGCGCGGCGGACCGGATCGGCGCAAAAGATCGCGAACGCAAGATCCCGGTCGCCCGGCGACCTGACATATCCGGTCAGGGCCGACACGAAGTTCAGCGTTCCGGTCTTGGCCTGCACTGCCACATCCGGGCGGTTGTCCAGGCTGTAGGTCTTCATCATCGCGCGCAGCGGGCCGTCGGTTCCGGACGCCACCATCGCCGACACCATGTCGGCTGCCGAGATCCGAGACCCGCCGCCAAGCCCCGAATGATCGATCAGCGC
>JBGTLJ010000059.1:0-17490 GCA_041744175.1 Oceaniglobus sp.
CTGACGCTGGCCGACATGCAATCGGTGCATCCTGCGATCACCGACACCGTGTTCACCGTCCTTGGCGTTGAAAACTCCGTCGCCTCGCGCACCTCCTATGGTGGCACCGCCCCGGTGCGGGTGCGCGAACAGACGGTCCGATGGCGCGCCATTCTGGGCTAACAGACGGGCACAATCCGCCGACGTCCGGGCAGCGGTGTGCTGATCTCTGCCTGGAAGACACTCAGGCAACCGACGCGTTTTATTTATGCGCCCCGCTCCTGCGCCAGCAATCTTTTCGCCTTAAGCGTGTGGTTCCAGAAGGCCGGGATATACAGGGACGCAATAGCGACCAGAAAAAGCAAGTTGCGTCCGACGATGTCCAGCCGTCCGGGATCGGGGAGCAGGGCAAGTGCAACGTAGATGACCAATACATGGAACGCATAGACCTGCAAGGAATGCTGGCCCAGAAAAACGAATGGCTTCCAGTTGAATATCCTGATCAGAAATTCGGAAACGACCCTGACGAATCCGGATGAGTTTTCACGTCCGGCTGCGCTGCAAAGATAGGTCAGGATGTACAATACGACGATAAAATTGAGCAGCCGCAATGCAGACAGGTTCCATCGGTCCATGGCCACCAGTTCCTGATTGTCATGGCCGAAGCGTGGATAGATTTTCATAATGGCGAATATGACAATCGCCGTAAGGCAGGCGTAGAAAACGGTTTTTCCCATATGGGTGCCAAGGATGCTCAGATCCAGATCACCCTTTGCAAGGGCCATTCCAAAAAGTGCTCCGGCAAAGAAAAGAAGCTGCCAGGCAAACCGGTTGAAGATCAGGCCGAACCCCTGACCGCCATCTTCCTCTATACCGGAAACCTGTGACAGATAGTTCAGCTCGATGTTCAGGATGTAAGTCTGTGCAAACAGCCAGCACCCGATGACGATACAGGCCAGCAGGGTGCCATGGCCACGGTTGAGCAGAATCAGAAATGCGGGCGTAAGCCCAAGAAAGATAACATACATTGGGAGGATGTCGATATATGCCGGACCTGAGACGAGCGTGATGGAAAGGAAGAAATCCTGCCAGCCCTTCTGGCCGATCCCGGCGAAGGACCCCACATTTCCGTCAGGCCCGCCGGAAAAATAGGCAAGCCCGAAAATAGCTACGATAAGCATGACGTGCCAGATATAGATTGTCCCTACCCTTTTCAGTAGCGACCTGGTCATCTGCCATTCGGAATGCCGCAACAGGATCTTTCCATAGACCAGAGCCACCACCAGCCCGGACAGAAACACGAACCCCTGGGCATCCTCGACAAACCCGAACCTGTGATGACTGAGATGCCGAAGCTCGGCTCCGAAAGTTCTGCCGAAATGGGTCGACATCATCATGATGAGAAAAAAGCCCCGAAACCCATCGAGAAGACTCAGCCGCATAAAGATAGCCCCACATCTGATGAAATACGCAGAGCAATCCGCGGATAAACTTTTCTGGCGGCGCGTCGGGTCTGCGCCAAAGGTTCTTCACGGAACCGAATTTCAGCTGCCGGAACGCCCGGATCCAGTCCGAATATGTCAACCGCCAAACCCACCCAAGATCCCGGCGCCATCAACTTTTGAGACGTCGGTTTTTTTTATCAAACTTTTCGGCATCTACAAAACAAGCTCACTCATTTGGTTAACGTCGCATCCGGCCGGTTGGTTTCCGGAAAACCGTTCAAGGGATCGGCCAAGGTTTTGGTCGAATGTCAGATGACGAGTGGGGCAGGGGCATGCGATTGCGGATTGTCCCGGCAAGCGGAAACCGCCAAGGTCGCGCGAAACAGATGTGACGCGAAAGGCCGACACATGCGTATCGCCATCCTGCTTGCCGTCTCTGCCGTCATCCTCACTGCCTGCGGCGCTGACGACGCACCGGAGCGACCGAAATCCTCTGTGACGCCCGGCGTCTCGGTGTCGGGTGATGCCCGGATCGGTGTGACCGGCACGCTGTGATGACGCCCCTGCGGATGCTCTGGCTGGCCTTCGCGGTCTGGGGCGCGGTGCATCCCATGTACTGGTTCGTCAGCCATATGCGCGACACCGGAAATGGCCTGTCGGGGCTAATCGATGCGTGGTACGTCAACGCCTCGACCACCGGGCTGACCTGGGATCTGACCATCGCGGCGATCGCCCTCACGGCCTGGGTGATCGCCGAAACCCTGCCGCGCAGCGAATGGCTCAATCTGCTGGCGATCCCGGCGACTTTCTGCATCGGGGTCAGCTGCGGGTTGCCGCTCTATCTCTTCCTGCGCTCGCGATAGCCGCAAAACGTCAGCGCGCAGCAAACGTGGCGAACGCGCCCTCTTACAGGTTTCATACGGGACTTCGCACGCCGTAGATCACCCCTAGAATGTCGGCGGCGTGCAGGCGCTGACGATCCGGCACTCCTGCGATCCCGTGTTGCGGAACCGGTGCGGCAGGCGGCTATCGAACAGATATCCCTCGCCGGTACATAGTACCCGGACCTGATCGGCGACCGTTATCTCGACGGATCCGGCGATCACGATCCCCGCCTCCTCACCCGCATGGGACAGCATCTCGGGGCCCGTGTCCGCTCCCGCAGCGTATGTTTCGTCCAGCAGTTGCAGCGCATGGACGCTGGCATCGCCCAGCTGGCGCAGCGACATCATGGGCCCGTCCGACTGCGGCGCGATTTCCGTGAATTCATCGGCGGCATAGAAATACTTCGCGCCGTTTTCGCCCTCGATCATCCGGAAGAACTCGGCAATGCTCATGGGAATGGCATCAAGAAGCCGTTTAAGCGACGCCACAGACGGGCTTGTCTTGTTCTGCTCGATCAGTGAAATCGTCCCGTTGGTCAGCCCGGCCCGGGCCGCAAGTTCGCGCTGCGACAGCCCTTTCGCCTTGCGAATCTCCTGCAGTCTGTTGCCGATATCCACGCTGATGCCCCTTTGCCCGGCTTCCCAAATGCCGTAGTTTCCTCTTAGTCGACCCTACCTCCCGCGGACACCCCGGACGGGGCGCACGGGTTAAAAATGGCGATTGATCGACCGCGGACGAGGATATCGGCATAAGCATGTTGACAGATAAATCAAACGGCATATGAGAATTTTAAACGCCCCGCCCTCCAGACAAGGATTCGCATCATGACCAGCACCGCCACCCGGAAACCCCGCAAGACGACCGCACGGGAGGCGCCGGTGATGTCGGTTGTTCCCGCCGCTGCGGCAAAGACCAATGCCGCGCTTGTCGCCCGTCGTGACGCGGCGGTTGCCCGGGGCGTCGCATCTGCGGCCCCGATATATGCCGCATATGCGGAAAATGCCGAACTCTGGGATGTCGAGGGCAACCGCTATATCGATTTCGTCGGCGGCATCGCCGTGCTCAATACCGGCCACCGCCATCCTAAGGTGATCGCCGCCGCCAAGGCGCAGGAAGACCACTATACCCACACGAGCTTTCAGGTCGTTCCCTATGAGCCCTATATTGCGCTGGCCGAAAAGCTGAACGCGCTTGCGCCCGGCGACCATCCGAAAAAATCACTCTTGGTCACCACAGGGGCAGAAGCGGTCGAAAATGCGGTAAAGATCGCGCGTGCCGCCACCGGACGGCCGGGCGTCATTGCCTTTACGGGCGGCTATCACGGACGCACGCTGCTGACCCTCGGGATGACCGGCAAGGTGTCGCCCTACAAGAAGGACGTGGGGCCGTTTCCGTCCGACATCTTCCGCGCGCCGTTCCCCAATGTCCGCGACGGCATCACCGTGCAGGATGCGCTGACAGGGTTGAACAACCTGTTCCTGACCGACGCGCAGCCCGAGCGTATTGCCTGCATGATCATCGAACCCGTGCTGGGCGAAGGGGGATACACGCCGGTACCGTTCGAGATGATGCATGCCCTGCGGGACATTTGTGACAGCCACGGGATCCTTCTCATCTCGGATGAGGTGCAGGCAGGTTTCGGGCGCACCGGCAAATGGTTCGCCATCGAACATTCCGGCGTCGTGCCCGATCTGATCACCGTCGCGAAATCCATGGCGGGGGGCTATCCTCTGGCCGGCGTCATCGGTCGGGCCGACATCATGGATGCCATGGCCCCGGGCGGTCTGGGCGGCACCTATGGGGGAAATCCAGTCGCCTGCGCCGCTTCGCTGGCGGCCATCCAGGCCATCGAGGACGAAGGGCTTCTGGCCCGCTCCACCGCGCTTGGCGACATGTTCCGCGCCCGGTTTGCCGAGATCGGCGCGCGTGTCGCACCGTTCCGCATGTGGGATATCCGCGGGCTTGGCGCGATGCTTGCGATCGAGTTCGTCACCGACTTCGACACCGCAACGCCCGATGCTGCACTTACCAAATCGGTGGTGGCCCACGCGCTCCGGCACGGTCTGATCCTGCTGTCCTGCGGGATGCATGGCAACGCCCTGCGCTTCATGTTGCCACTGACCGCAAGCGACGAGGTGATCGACGAGGGAATCGGCATGTTCGAGGCCGCCCTGCGGGATGCCATGGCAGAGCATCACCACTGACAGTATTATACATCGGATGCAAAAGCGGGCTGGGTGCCCGCTTTTTTCGTTAGTGGTCGGCAAATCTTGCCGAAAACATGGTTTTTCAAGGTCAAGTGATGAAAATAGTAAACAAGGCTGGCGTCGAATCGTGATTTGCGAAGCACTAACTGCGAACTTTGAGCGGCACGAATGCGCCAAAGGTGCCGCGCGACCGATGGATCTGGCGGGACTTGCATCGCTCGCACATTCGTGATCGCATAAAGTGATCCAGACCATACGATGGCGACAGACCCCCTGATGCGGGGCGGGCCAAAAAAGAGACAAGGGAGAACTCAATGAAGACGCTCAAATTCCTGGCGCTTGCCGGTGCTGTGGCCATTGGCACAGCCGCCACGGCACAAGAAAAATTCATCACCATCGGGACCGGCGGACAGACCGGTGTCTATTTCGTCGTCGGACAGTCGATCTGCCGACTGGTGAACCGCACGACGGCCGAGACCAACCTGAAATGCACGGCGCCTTCCACCGGGGGCTCGATCGCCAACATCAACGCCATCATGGCTGGCGACATGGACATGGGCGTCGCCCAGTCCGACTGGCAGTACCACGCCTACAACGGCACATCGGAATTCGAAGGCAACAAGTTCGACAAGGAGCGGGCGGTGTTTTCGGTCCACGGCGAACCCTTCACCGTGATCGCCCGGGCCGATGCCGGGATCGAGACCTTCGAGGATCTCAAGGGCAAGCGGGTGAACATCGGCAACCCCGGTTCCGGTCAGTATGCCACGATGCAGGTCGTCATGGATGCGCTTGGCTGGACCATGGACGACTTCGCGCTTGCATCCGAGCTGAAGCCGGCCGAACAGGCCGCCGCGCTGGGCGACAACAAGGTCGACGCCATCATATACACGGTCGGCCACCCCAACGGGTCGATCCAGGAGGCGGTTTCGACCGTCGACGCGGTGCTGATCCCGGTGACCGGGCCGGAGATCGACAAGCTGATCGCCGAAAACCCCTACTATGCCGCCGCCACGGTGCCCGGAGGAATGTATGAAGGGACGCCCGACGACACCCAGACCTTCGGCGTCAAGGCGACGTTCGTGACCTCAGCGGATGTCGAGGACGACGTCGTCTATCAGGTCGTCAAGGCGGTCTTCGACAACTTTGACCGCTTCAAGCGTCTGCACCCGGCGTTCGAGGGCCTAACGCAGGAAGAGATGATCAAGGACGGTCTGTCCGCGCCTCTGCATCCCGGCGCCGAGAAATATTACAAGGAAAATGGCCTGATGTAGTCAGCCGCGACGCCAAAACTGACCGGATCGACGGGGCAGCCCGTCGGTCCGAACCAAAAATGCCTAACAAGCGCCCGCAAAAGGGCCACAGGGGGACGACATGTCGGACAACCAACAGCAAGCAGCAGCCGTGGAAAACGCAGCCGCGGGTCACGGTGGCCTTTCACAGGCCGAACTTGATGAACTTGTCGCATCCTCCGACACAGGAGGCAGGGGGGCCACCGGCACGGTTGGTGTGTTCCTCACCTGCGTTGCGCTCGCATGGTCGCTTTTCCAGCTCTGGATCGCTTCGCCGATCCCCTTCATGGTCGGCTTCGGCGTGTTTAACGACACTGAAAGCCGCTCGATCCATCTGGCTTTTGCCATATTCCTGGCCTTCGCGGCATTTCCGGCCGCGCGCTCCAGATTCCAGGTGGGCCTGGGGGTGATCGTTCCGGTCCTTCTGGCATTCCTGTTCATGACAGCTTCCAAGGACGGGACGTCCGTCTGGTGGATTCCGCTCGTCGCGCTGGCGATAGTGGCCGCCATCCTGCTCGGCTCGCCAAAGGATCGGGTGCCGCTCTGGGAATGGGCGCTGGCCGTTGTCGGCGCTCTGTCGGCACTTTATCTCTATGTCTATTACCGTGAAATTGCAGGCCGTGTCGGTGCGCCGATCCTTCAGGATTTCGTCGTCGCCGTGGTCGGTCTGCTTCTGCTGCTGGAGGCGACGCGCCGCGCCTTGGGTCCTGCACTGATGATCGTGGCGTCCATGTTCCTCGTCTATACGGTTCTCGGGCCGTACATGCCCGCGATCATCTCGCACAAGGGCAACAACCTGAGCGAGATCGTCAACCATCAATGGATCACCACCGAAGGTGTGTTCGGCATCGCGCTGGGCGTGTCCACGGGATTTGTTTTCCTGTTCGTGCTGTTCGGATCGCTTCTGGACAGGGCCGGCGCGGGCAACTATTTCATTCAGGTGGCGTTCAGTCTGATGGGTCACATGAAGGGCGGACCGGCCAAGGCCGCCGTCGTGTCCTCGGCAATGACCGGACTGATCTCTGGGTCGTCCATCGCCAACGTGGTGACCACCGGCACCTTCACGATTCCATTGATGAAGAAGGTCGGATTCAGCGCTGAAAAGGCCGGCGCGGTCGAGGTCGCCTCATCCGTCAATGGCCAGATCATGCCGCCGGTGATGGGGGCCGCCGCGTTCCTTATGGTCGAATACGTGGGCATCCCGTATTTCGACGTCGTGAAACACGCCTTCCTGCCGGCCGTCATCAGCTATATCGCGCTGGTCTACATCGTCCATCTGGAAGCGCTCAAGGCGGGAATGGAGGGTCTGCCGCGCGCATACACCCCCAAGCCCATCGTCCAGCGCCTGATCGGTATCGCCTTCGCAATTGCCGTGATATGCGCGATTTCGTTCATCGTCTACTATGGCATGGGCTGGATCCGGCCTGCTTTCCCGAATGCCGCCGGGTACATCATCTTTGCGTTCCTAACGGCGGTCTATGTCGGGCTGCTTTACGTGGCATCGCGGGAAGAGCCGCTCGAGCTTGACGATCCAAATGCGCCGGTAACATCGCTGCCGCTTCCGGGTCCGACAGTCCGGTCTGGCCTGCACTTCATCCTTCCCGTCGTGGTGCTGGTCTGGGCCCTAATGGTGGATCGCCTTTCGCCCGGGCTTTCGGCCTTCTGGGCGACCGCCTACATGATCTTCATCCTGCTGACCCAGCGTCCGCTGACCGCAATGATGCGCGGCGAAGGTGCCATCGGCACCGCTCTGGGCAGAGGCGGTCGCGATCTGATCGACGGTCTGGAAACCGGTGCGCGCAACATGATCGGCATCGGCATCGCCACCGCGACTGCAGGCATCATCGTCGGCGCGGTCAGCCAGACCGGCGTCGGCTCCGCTCTGGCGGACGTGGTCGAGGTTCTGTCGGGCGGCAACATCCTTGCGATCCTGTTCCTCACGGCGATCCTCTCCTTGATCCTGGGGATGGGCTTGCCGACGACGGCGAACTACATCGTGGTGTCTGCCCTGCTGGCGCCCGTGATCGTGACACTGGGCCAGCAGAACGGGCTGATCGTGCCGCTGATCGCGGTGCACCTCTTCGTGTTCTAT
Organism: Oceaniglobus sp.; assembly: GCA_041744175.1. Classification (GTDB taxonomy): domain Bacteria; phylum Pseudomonadota; class Alphaproteobacteria; order Rhodobacterales; family Rhodobacteraceae; genus Oceaniglobus. The sequence goes on from JBGTLJ010000059.1 coordinate 7,898, forward strand.
TTCGGGATCATGGCGGATGTGACGCCGCCCGTGGGGCTTGCCAGTTTCGCGGCCGCCGCCGTATCGGGGGGCGATCCGATCAAGACCGGGGTGGTGGCGTTCTTCTATTCGCTGCGCACCGCCGCGCTGCCGTTCCTGTTCATCTTCAACACCGAACTGCTGCTGATCGACGTGACCTGGGCGCAGGGGATCTTCGTGTTCATCGTCGCGACGGTTGCGATGCTGCTGTTCGCGGCGGCGACACAGGGCTGGTTCATGGCCAAGAACCGGTTCTATGAGTCGCTGGCGCTGCTTTTGATCGCCTTCACGCTGTTCAGGCCGGGGTTCTGGATGGACATGGTCGCACCGCCCTATGCGGACGAACCGCCCGCGGCCATCGCGGATGCGGCGATGGCAACGCCGATCGGGGACGATCTGCGGATCCGGGTCGCGGGGGTGAACGATCTGGGCGATCCGATCGAATTCGTCGCCCTCATTCCCATCACCGACGGTGCGACGGGTGAAGAACGTCTGGAAAACGCCGGGCTGATGTTCCGTGAAGAGGGTGACACGCTGCTGATTGACGATGTCGCTTTCGGGAGCGCGGCCGAAACGGCCGGATTGGACTGGGATCAGCAGGTGCTGCAGGTCCTTCGCCCTGTGGGTCAGCCCAGCAAGTACCTGATATTCATCCCGGCGCTGGCCCTGTTGGCCTTGATCGTATTCCTGCAACGCGGGCGCGTTGAGCGGGTCGGTCGCAAACCTGCAACGGCGTAAGGAGAACCACGGTGTTCCGGACAATATTGTTGACGCTTGATCTGAACGAAGCGGCCTCTTGGGAAACGGCGCTTCCTCAGGCTGTCGAGATGGCGCGAGACTCCGGCGGGACATTGCACATTATCACCGTCGTGCCTGATATGGGGACGCCTCTTGTAGAGGGGTTCTTCCCGCCGGATTTCGAACGGCAGGCTGTCAGTGCAGCGGCGGCAAGGCTGAACGATCTTGTAAACGAGCATGTTCCCGACGGGATCAGCGTCAAGCAGCATATTGGCTATGGCAAGATTCACGACAGCGTACTGTCGGCAGTGACCGAGACCGGGTGCGACATTCTTGTCATGGCATCCCATAAACCCGACCGCGTACGCGAATTTCTTGTCGGGTCTCATGCTGACAGAATCGTTCGCAGATCGCCTGTTTCTGTTCTGGTCGCAAGAGCGTAGAGAGTTGGCGAAACCAGAGCACCGGGCCTTTCGCGCGGAACTGTTCTGCCAGCCTGGAAAGCCAATCGCATGACTCCTTTTGCCATCGCCGGCGTACAGATGTACGTCAATGCCCTGCAACCCAATGTCGACGGGATGCTGCAACGCCTCGATATCCTGATGGCGCGGTTTCCCTGGACCCAGATGGTGCTGTTCAGCGAACTGTCCCCGTTCGGCCCGCTGGAGCGGTTCAAGCTTGCTCAGGAAAACGAAACCATCAATCGATTTTGCGAAGCGGCCCGCCGCCACCGGGTCTGGCTGATCCCGGGATCGATGTTCCTGACCTCTCCGCTTGACGGTCAGGTCTACAACACCTCTCTGGTGATCGACCCTGACGGCAACGTTGTGCGCCGCTATGCAAAGATGTTTCCGTTCCTGCCCTACGAGGCCGGCATCGCAGCGGGCACCGAATTCTGCGTGTTCGACGTGCCGGACGTGGGGCGGTTCGGCCTTTCGATTTGCTATGACATGTGGTTTCCGGAAACGACGCGGCAGTTGACGGCGCAGGGCGTAGAAGTATTACTGCATCCGGTGCTGACCGGCACCACGGACCGCGACGCCGAACTGGCCATTGCCCGGTCCACCGCGGCCCAGTTCCAGTGCTATGTCATCGACGTCAACGGTCTTGGCGCCGGGGGCGTCGGTCGATCCTGTGTCGTCGATCCGACATCGCTGGTCCTGCACCAGTCGGCGGGTCAGGAAGACATGTTTCCCATCGAAGTCGATCTTTCGATGGTACGGCGTCAGCGCGAAACCGGGATGAAGGGGCTCGGCCAGGTGCTGAAAAGCTTCCGCGACCGGTCGGTCGATTTCTCGGTCTATGACCGGACCAGCGGCACCGACGACTATCTCAAGACGCTTGGCCCGCTTCAGGTGCCGCAGCAGGGTTCGCGCGCCGGACTTCATGTAGACGTGCCTGCCGACGCAGAAGCCGAAGAACGCGACCGTCGCCCGGTGATGGGCCACGGTCATTCGCCCGTGATGGGCAAGACAGCCAGCGGCTGACCGCATTCAAGGCGATGGCGCAATGACGCCGGAATGCCATGTGCGGTCAAGGCCCAACAAAGGGAGAAGACGAACGATGGATTCCGTCAGCGACTATTATTCGGCAACTCAACTGCGCGCGGACCGATGGAGCGCACTTCGCGAAAGCGCCACCGCCCTCGGCAGGGTAACGGCAGCAGGCAAGATCAACACGTTGAAGAAAAAGATGGCGGGTCTGTTCGACTCGCTCGCCCTGATCGAACCCTATTGGGCGTTTCCCGGCATGGCAGCTTTCGATCACATGCGCCGTCAGTTCGAGCATGGCAATTTCGACGATCTGTCCTTCACCATCAATCGCGTGACCCGGGCGCTGACCACCGGGGCCTATCGCCGCCGCACGATCCCGCTGGATCGCGATACGGGCGACGATGACGAACACAACGACGAGGCGATGCTGTCGCCAGAAGCGCGCAGCCTGGCGCGGCCCTATTTCGAAGTGCTCATCGTCGACAATGTCTCTGTTCAGCAGGAACGCTGGCTGAAATCCAACGTCGCCCGTATGCGCCGCCCGGAGGATCCGTTCCACTATGAGGCGGTCGTGGTGCCGAGCCTTGAGGATGCGCTGATCGCGGTGTTGTTCAACCACAATATCCAGGCCATCGTGGTGCGCCCCGGCCTTGTCCTGAAATCGAAGAACGCCAACGAGATCATGGCGAAATACCTGAACCACGCCGGGGGAACTGCCGCGCTTGATGCGTTGCTGCCCGAGGATTACGGCCCCGAACTGTGTCGCCTGATCGCCCGGGTGCGCCCGGAGCTTGACGCCTACCTTGTGACCGAACGGTCGGTCGAGGATATCGCGGGGCTGGATCTGGGGATCTGTCGCCGGGTGTTCTACAACCAGGAAGATTTCATGGAATTGCACCTGAACATCCTCAGGGGTGTCGAGGCGCGCCACAAGACACCATTCTTCACTGCCCTCGTGAATTATTCAAAGCAGCCCACAGGCGTGTTCCATGCGATGCCCATCAGCCGGGGCAAGTCGATCACGCGCTCGCACTGGATCCAGGACATGGGCGCTTTCTACGGCCCCAACATTTTTCTCGCCGAAACCTCGGCGACGTCCGGCGGGCTGGACAGTCTTCTGGAACCGCACGGCCCGATCAAGGAAGCGCAGGAACTTGCATCCCGTGCGTTCGGATCGAAACAGACATTCTTTGCCACCAACGGCACATCCACCTGCAACAAGATCGTGGTGCAGGCGCTTGTGCGGCCCGGCGACATCGTTCTGGTGGACCGCGATTGCCACAAGTCTCACCACTACGGCATGGTCCTTGCCGGAGCAGAGGTGGTCTATCTCGACAGCTATCCGCTGAACGAATATTCCATGTATGGTGCGGTGCCCCTGCGTGAGATCAAGCATACCCTGCTGCGGCTGAAGGCGGCGGGCAAGCTGGACCGTGTGCGCATGCTGCTTTTGACCAACTGCACGTTCGACGGGCTTGTCTACAATGTCGAACGGGTGATGGAGGAATGTCTCGCGATCAAGCGGGATCTGGTGTTCCTGTGGGACGAGGCGTGGTTCGCCTTTGCAAGATTCAGCCCCACCTATCGCCAGCGGACCGGAATGCGCACCGCCAACAACCTGCGCAAACGGGTCCGGGCCGCCGATCACGTTGCCGCCTATGAGGCGCAGCAAAAGGATCTGGATGGGGCCGATGACAAAGTCTGGCTCGACACGCGGTTGATCGCGCCACCGAACGCGCGGATCCGGGTCTATGCGACGCAATCGACCCACAAGACACTGACGTCACTGCGTCAGGGATCTATGATCCACGTCAACGATCAGGACTTCAAGGGCGAGGTGGAACAGTCGTTCCACGAGGCGTACATGACCCACACCTCCACCTCGCCGAACTACCAGATCATAGCATCTCTGGATGTCGGTCGCCGACAGGTCGAACTGGAAGGGTTCGAGTTCGTGCAGCGCCAGATCGAGGCGGCGATGTCCATGCGCCGGGCGATCTCATCGCACCCGCTCTTGCAGAAATACTTCAAGATCCTGACGGCGGGCGACATGATTCCCGAACAGTACCGTCAAAGCGGTGTCACCAGCTATTACGACGACGAACAGGGCTGGACCGACATGTGGGATTGCTGGGAACAGGACGATTTCGTTCTGGATGCCACCCGCGTCACGCTGGCCGTGGGCGGCACGGGATGGGACGGCGATACGTTCAAGAATACCGTGCTCATGGACAAGTACGGCATCCAGATCAACAAGACCTCGCGCAACACGGTGCTTTTCATGACGAACATCGGGACCACGCGGTCTTCGGTGGCGTACCTGATCGAGGTGCTGGTAGAGATCGCCAAGGAACTGGACGAATTGCTGGACGATGCATCGAAGATGGAGCGGCTGTCGTTCGACCGGCGGGTGAAGAACCTGACCGAGAACTATCCGCCGTTGCCGGATTTCAGCCGGTTCCACGATGCGTTCCGCGCCGATGACGTGACGCCAGAGGGTGACATACGCACGGCGTATTATCTCAGCTATGACGAGAAGAACTGCGATTATCTTGATCTCGACGGTTCGCTGAAAGAGGTGATGGAAACCGGGCGAGAAGTTGTGTCGGCCGGTTTCATCATCCCCTATCCACCCGGTTTTCCGATTCTGGTGCCCGGTCAGGTGATTTCGCAGGAAATCCTGTCGTTCATGCGGGCGCTGGATGTGAACGAAATTCACGGATACCGCGCCGATCTGGGTCTGCGCGTTTTCACCCCGGAGGCGCTGGCTGGCCTGCCCGGGGCGCGAAAACTGAAAACGGCAGCCGAATAAGGAGGGACATAACCATGGCAACGATGCTCAGGAACATCTCGGAGATACGACGGTTCTTTCACCGCAACGAGGATCCGATCTATTTCATTTCCGCCACCAATTTCAACCTGTTGGGGCTGGATGAGTGGGTGAAGAATTTCAAATACATCTGCTATATCGATTGCTACGGCGGCAAGCACCCCAATGTGTTCTGCCCGTCCGAACAACCCCATGCGGAATTCCAGAGCATCGAGGACATCAACAACTATCTTTTGCAGCACAAGGAAGTGATCGATTTTATCAAGCGGCGCGGGGGCATGCCGAAATTCGTGTTCCTGATGTTCGATGAGGAAACCGAACGGCTGAGCCGCGAGCTGGGCGCCGATGTCTGGTTCCCCAAGGCCAAGCTGCGCAGTTCCATGGACAACAAGATCGAAACCGTGCGCATCGGAAACAAGGCCGGTGTGCCGTCGGTGCCCAACGTGCTGGCCGAGGTGACAAGTTACGAGAACCTGCGCCAGACCTGCGAAAGGGGCGGGATCGGGCACGATCTGGTGCTGCAATCGGCGTTCGGCGATTCGGGCCACACCACGTTCTTCATCAAGTCAGAGGCCGACTTCCGCCGTCACGAGCATGAGATCATCGGCGAGGGCGAAATCAAGATCATGAAGCGGATCGATTGTCGTGGCTCCGCGATCGAGGCATGTGCCACCAGGGAAGGCACCATCGTCGGCCCGCTGATGACCGAGTTGGTGGGGTTCAAGGAATTGACCCCTTATCGCGGCGGATGGTGCGGCAACGAGATCCTGTCGACCGCCTTTCCGCCCAAGGTGCGCGAAAAGGCCCGCGACCTGACCTTCAAATTCGGCGAGCAGTTGCGCAAGGAAGGCTATCGCGGCTATTTCGAGCTGGATTTCCTGATCGACAAGAAAACCGGCGACCTGTGGCTGGGCGAACTGAACCCCCGCATCACCGGGGCCTCTTCCATGACCAACCACGCCGCATTCGCCCATGCAGATGCACCGCTGTTCCTGTTTCACCTGCTGGAATTTTCCCGCAAGAAATTCGATCTGGATGTGGACGAACTGAACAACCGCTGGGCCGATCCTGACATGATCGACGGCTGGTCGCAGATGGTGATCAAGCACACAGACGACAGCGTCGATATCTGCACCGACAGCCCCGAAACCGGCATTTACAAAATGCTGGAGGACGGTCGCGTGATGTTCGACCGCTTCGACTATCACCGTCGCGCGGTCGAATCGGAGAACGAGGCGTTCTTCCTTCGCATCCTGCAACCCGGCGACTACCGTTATGAAGGGGCCGATATCGGCATTCTGGTGACGCGGGGCCGGTCGATGACGAAAGGGTTCGATCTGAACGAGCGGGCGAAAAGGTGGATCCACGGCATCAAGGGCGGTGTGGCGGGCAAGGCGTTGCCGGTGGCAAATGCGGGGCCCGCGCTGGCCGAGCCCGCGTTCAAGATCATGTAGGGATCGTCGATGCTTTGGCGTGCACTCAGCGAGGATCTGCCCGGCCCGAAATGGGCCGGGCTTTTCGCCGAATACTGGCCCCACTACCGGCACTGGTGGCTGAAAGAGGGTGACCAGGCGCGGCCGAACTATCTGGAATGCCGTCGCGCCCTGACCACCCACATGCCCGAGATCGTTCCGCTTTACGAAGCACTTTGCGACCTTGCCGGGGGTGGCGATCAGGCAGCGCGTTTTCTCAGCTTCTATTGCCCGCCGCCTTATCTCTCCGGCTGCTCACAAGCGATCTGGCCGGGCAAAGAGCCTGTCATGGTGCGCAATTACGACTACAATTCCAATGCCTTCGACAGCCTGATCCTGCATACCGGATGGCAGGGGCGTCGGGTGATGGGCACGTCGGACGGGCTCTGGGGGCTGGTGGACGGGGTGAACGATGCGGGGCTGTGCCTGTCGCTTACCTTTGGCGGGCGACGGGTTGTGGGCGTTGGATTCGGCGTGCCGCTGATCCTGCGCTATGTCCTGCAGACCTGCACGACAACGGAAGAGGCGGGGCACGCCTTGACCCGATTGCCGACCCATATGAGCTATAACGTGACGGTGCTGGATGCAAAGCGGCGCTATCTGACTGCGATGATGGCGCCTGATCGACCCGTCAACATCACCCATGCGGCGGTGGCGACGAACCATCAGGATCACGTGGAATGGGTCGATCATGCGCGGTTCACCGCGACAGTGGAGCGTGAGAGGTTCCTGTTGCAGCGCCTCACGCTGCACCGCGATCCCGAGGAGAAATTCATCGGTGCGTTTCTGAAACCGCCGCTCTATTCCACCGCCTTCGACGCCGGGTTCGGCACGCTTTACACAGCCGTCTATCGGCCCCGTCTACGACGGATGGAGGTGCGTTGGCCCAACACGGTCTGGCCACTGGCGCTGGACGATTTTCAGGAAGGCGGGCGGCGGGTGCAGATTCCCGGTGCCGCCTAGAAAGACAACATGTCGCATATCTTTCCGCGTCATACCAGACAGTTGCCTCCCGTCGCGATGCGGGGCGAGGGGTGTTATCTCTACGATACCACCGGCAAGCAATATCTTGACGCGTCGGGTGGGGCCGCCGTGTCGTGTCTTGGTCATGGCGACCAGACGGTCATCGACGCGATCAAGGCACAGCTAGACAGTCTGGCCTATGCGCATACCGGTTTCTTCACCTCTCAGCCTGCCGAAGCGCTTGCCGATCTGCTGATCGACCATGCACCGGGCGATCTGGATCGCGTCTATCTCGTCTCGGGCGGGTCCGAGGCGATGGAGGCGGCGCTGAAACTGGCGCGGCAGTATTTCGTGGAAAAAGGCGAACCGGGGCGTGGCCGTCTGATCGCCCGAAAACAAAGCTATCATGGCAACACGCTGGGCGCGCTTTCGGCGGGTGGCAACGCCTGGCGACGCGCGCAGTTCGGGCCCCTGCTGATCGACATGAGCCATATCGATCCTTGCTACGCCTATCGGCTGCAACGCGATGACGAAAGCCCTGAGGAATATGGGCTCAGGGCGGCCAATCTTTTGGAACAAGAGATTTTGAGGGTCGGTCCTGAAACCGTCATGGCCTTTGTTGCGGAACCGGTCGTGGGGGCGACGGCGGGGGCTCTGACGGCCGCGCCGGGATATTTCCGCCGGGTCCGCGAAATCTGCGATCGATACGGGATCTTGCTGATCCTCGATGAGGTGATGTGCGGAATGGGCCGCACCGGCAGCCTGTTTGCCTGTGAGCAGGATGGTGTCGCGCCGGATATCCTGTGTATCGCCAAGGGGTTGGGCGCCGGGTATCAGCCCATCGGCGCGATGCTGTGCAGCCGTCGGATCTACGCCGCCATTGAGAACGGCAGCGGTTTTTTCCAGCACGGTCACACATATCTGGGCCATCCGGTTGCCGCCGCCGCCGGTCTGGCGGTGGTCGGCGAGATGCTGAGACGCGATCTTGTACGGCGGGTCGGGGTGCAGGGTGCCGTGCTGATGGACGCGCTCCAATCCCGGTTCGGACAGCACACCCATGTAGGGGATATCCGGGGCAGGGGCCTTTTTCAGGGCATTGAAATTGTTGCGGATCGTGAGTCAAAAGTACCGTTCGATCCATCCCGCAAGATCGCGGCGCGGATCAAGGCTGCGGCGTTCGAGGCGGGTCTGATCTGCTATCCGATGAGCGGAACGATCGACGGAAAGACGGGAGATCACGTCTTGCTGGCGCCGCCGTTCATCATTTCGGACGACCAGATCGGCGAATTGATCGACAAGCTGTCGGGTGCTATCGAAACGGCGTTGAACTGAGGTTCGGTATGGATAACCCCTGCATCATATGCGTTGCGATTACCGGGTCGGTCCCGCGCAAGGCGGACAATCCGGCCGTGCCGATCAGCATCAGCGAACAGATCGAATCGACCCATGCGGCGTTCGAGGCGGGGGCGTCGATTTGCCATGCCCATGTGCGAAACGCCGACGAAACGCCGTCTGCAAGCCCGGAAAAGTTTGCAGCGCTTCAGGAAGGGCTGAAAAGACATTGTCCGAACATGATCTTGCAGTTTTCGACCGGAGGGCGGTCCGGGGCCGGGAAGGAGCGTGGGGGGATGCTGGGGCTGCGGCCCGACATGGCGTCCCTCGCGGTGGGGTCGAACAATTTCCCCACGCGGGTCTATGAGAATCCGCCAGATCTGGTGGACTGGCTGGCGTCCGAAATGCGCACCCATGACGTGAAACCGGAAATCGAGGCATTCGATCTGTCGCATATCCACCGCGCGGTGGCGATGAACCGTGACGGGCTGATCCCCGGCCAGCTCTATATCCAGTTCGTCATGGGGGTCAGGAACGCCATGCCGGTGGACCGCGAAACCTTCGACTTTTACGTAAAAACCGTCGGGCGTCTCGCCCCGGATGCCCAGTGGTGCGCCGCCGGGATCGGGCGGGGCCAGATCACACTGAACGACTGGGCGATCGGCGCCGGGGGTCATACCCGCACCGGGCTGGAGGACAACGTGCGCTGGGACCGCGACACGCTTGCGCCGTCCAACGCCGCCCTTG
>JBGTLJ010000060.1:0-5524 GCA_041744175.1 Oceaniglobus sp.
ACTGGATCATCTCGACCCGTTGCAGACCTTCGGCGGCCCTTGTCAGCGCGGCGCGCTGGTCGGCGGGCATGTACGGCCCCAGCACGACCAGCGCGCGGTGCGGCAGGTCAGGGTCGGCATGATAGGCGGCCAGAACGGCCTCCACCAGATCGAAGCCGTCGCCGCCGCCTCCCGTGGTGACCAGGATGTAATCGCCCTCTGGCCGGTTCGCCGACGCAAGTGCGCGGTTGGCCGTCCGTTTGAGAAACCCGGTGTACTGCATCTTGCGACGCACCGTGTCGGGCACCTCCAGTCCGCTGAGGGGATCGTGGAAATCGGGCGGGCCGTAGACCCACACCCTGTCGTAATGGTTGTCGATCTTGGTCATCACGTCGTTGCGCTTCCATTCCGCGTCCAGAACATCCGGCGCGTCCATGACCTCGCGCAGGCCCAGCACCATGTGGGTGCCCTGCGTGCCGAGATATTCCAGCGTTTCCTCGAGTTCGCCGCGCAGGCCCATCGGTTCCTTGTCGGTGATGAAGATGTCCGGTTCGAACGTTTCGGCCGTGTGCCGGATGATCGAACGGCGCATCTTCAGCGTGTCCTTGACGTCGATATGCATCGACAGCGACGTGTATTCCCCGTTGCGCAGCTTGATAATGCTTGGGATCTTCACGAAGTCCACGCGGCTGCGGTAATCGAAGGTGCCCGCGATGGACGCACCCGACACGATCAGTACGGTAAGGCCGGAATAGGCTTCGACCAGAGCGTGCGCGATCGCGCGGCAGCGGCGCAGGTGGCCCAGTCCGAAGGTGTCGTGCGAATACATCAGGACGCGCGCGTCGGTGAAGCCTGTTTTCATCGTCCTGCCTTCCACATCGGGGGCGATATCGCTTTCCGTTACGTCATTAATTCGAAGCTAGTTATAGGGATCGGCCGCGTCGCGCAAACCGTCCCCAAGAAAGTTGAACGCAAGGATCACAAGGACCACGGGCACCATCGGCAGCAGCAACCAGGGAAAGATCGCGATGACGTTGACGTTGCGCGCCTCGGTCAGCAGGATCCCCCAGCTGGTGATCGGCGCGCGCAGTCCAAGGCCAAGGAACGACAGCGCGGTCTCGCCAAGGATCATCCCCGGCACGGTCAGGGTGGCGCTGGCGATCAGATGCGACATGAAGCCGGGCACGAGGTGGCGCAGGATGATGCGCCTTGGTCCCGCGCCCATGATCTGCGCGGCGGTGACGTAATCCTCTTCGCGCAGGCTGAACAGCTTGGACCGCACGGCGCGGGCCAGACCCGTCCAGTCCAGCAGCCCGAGGATCAGCGTGATCGCCAGGTAGACGAACAGCGGGTTCCACGTCACCGGGATCACGGCCGCCATTGCCATCCAGAGCGGGATCGACGGGATCGACTGCAACACTTCTGTGATGCGGGTCAGGCCGATGTCGATGATGCCGCCATGGTATCCCGCAAGGCCGCCAATCACGATGCCCAGTATGAACGACACCGCGACGCCGAACAGCCCGATCGTCAGCGAGATCCGCGCGCCATAAAGGATGCGCGAAAGCTGGTCGCGGCCCAGACGGTCGGTGCCAAGCAGGAACATGTCGGCGTCGTCCGCAGGACATACCAGATGCGTGTCGGCGTCGAATAGCCCCCAGAAGCGGTAGGCGTCGCCGTTGCACAGGAACCGCAGACGGTTCACCTGTGAAGGATCGTCGGTATAGACGCGGCGCAGATTTTCCAGGTCCAGCTCCATCGTGCGGCCATAGACGAAGGGGCCGACGAAGCTGCCCTCGTGAAACAGATGTATCGCCTGGGGCGGCTGATAGATCGCGTCGACGTTGCGGGTGTGCAGGTTGTAGGGGGCAAGGAATTCGGTAATCAGGATGCCGGCATACATGACGAGCAGAAAGATCCCCGATACCACTGCCAGCCGGTGCCGTTTGAACTTGTACCAGGTCAGCTTCCATTGCGACGTCGTCAGGTGGCCGCTCGCATTCTCGCGCTGTCGCGCTGCGGCATCGGGATCGAACGGGGCATCAGAGACATAGTGTTCCAGCGGCGCGCCGGGCGGTGGCAGTGGCGCGCTCATTTCGTGGCGCCCCCCGCAAGACGGATGCGCGGATCAAGGATCGCCAGCGCGATGTCGGACACCAGCATCCCGATGACCGTCAGGAACGCAAGGAACATCAGGAACGATCCGGCCAGATACATGTCCTGGCTTTGCAGTGCCCGGATCAGCATCGGGCCGGTGGTTTCGAGCGACAGCACGATCGCCGTCACCTCGGCGCCCGAGATGATCGCGGGCAGGATCGAGCCGATGTCGGAGATGAAGAAATTCAGCGACATGCGCAGCGGATATTTCCGCAGCAGCTTTTTGGGGTGCATCCCCTTAGCCCGCGCCGTCACCACGTATTGCTTGTGCAGTTCGTCCAGCAGGTTGGCGCGCAGGCGTCGGATCATTGCGGCGGTCCCGGCGGTGCCGATGATGATCACCGGGATCCAGAGGTGCTCCAGTATCGACTTGAACTTGTCCCAGCTCATGGTCTGGCCAAGATATTTCTGGTCCATCAAGTGTCCTATGGACGTGCCGAACCAGATGTTGGCAAAATACATCAGAATGACAGCCAGGATGAAATTGGGGATCGCGATGCCGATCATCCCGACTAGCGTGAGACCGTAGTCGCCCCAGGAATACTGATGCGTCGCCGAGTAGATGCCGATGGGAAAGGCGATGACCCAGGTAAAGACGATAGTGACGACCGACACCATGATCGTTAGCCAAAGCCGTTCGCCGACAACCTCGGACACCGGCAGGCGGTATTCGAAGGAATAGCCGAAATCGCCCTGCAACATGCCCCAGATCCAGGTGAAATACCGCTGCCATGCGGGAAGATCGAAACCGTAGCGTTCGCGCAATTCGACGATTTCCGCCAGATTGGCGGCCTCGCCCATCGCCTCCAGCTCGATGATGTAGCTTTCGAAGTAATCGCCGGGCGGCAACTCTATGATCGTGAAAACCAGAGCGGATATCAGCATCAGCGTCGGGATCATCACGGCGATGCGCCACAGGACGTATCGCAACAGGATCATGCCCGACCCCTCATTGCCGGTCATCCCAGAAGGTGTCGGGCATGTAGGCCCCCAGATAGCTGAGCGGATCGTAGCCCAGAAAACCGTCCTCGGGCACATTGCGCAGCCAGTCGGCCCGCACCAGCGGCGCCAATGCGCCGTTGACCGTGCCGATGGTGAACACCTGATCGGCCCGGATCGCCAGCATCCGGTGCCAGATGTCCGTGCGTTCGTCGCGCGACCTGCTTGACCGCCAGGCGCGCAGCAACGTCACCAGATCGCGCACGGCCGGCAGATCGGGCTCTGCGCCCGCCGCCTGCGACGACATGAAATAGGCGCCCCACAGCGGCCATTGCAGCTGTGCATCGTCGGTCGGGGCAAGTTCCATGGGCGGCATGTCGGGCGACGGGATGGCGTTGTCCAACCCCTGCGCCACCGACATCACAAGGCTTCCGCCCTTGGCCCGGCTGCGCATCAGCGTGCGCTGCGAGGTGCGGATGAACATCTGCAAGCCCACGTTGCGGAAGGTATCGGCGATCAGTTCCAGAATGTCGGTTTCCAGCGTCGTCTCGCCTGCCGATTCAACGATCATCCGCGCCGGTTCGCCGTTGCCAAGTAACCGCATGCCGAACCGGTCGCGCCGGTCCAGCCCAACCTTGTCCAGCAGCGCCGACGCCTGTTCGGGGTCATATGACGACCAGGCACTGGCGTATTCGGGACGGTACAGCGGGCTTTCGGGCAATACCGTGTCGGCGCTTTCGCGGGCCAGACCGAAGAACAACGCCTTGTTGATCTCCTCGCGGTCCACGGCCAGCGACATCGCACGCCGCATGTCTGTGCTGCGCATCAGCGTCTGCCAATAGGGATCGCTGCAGTTCATGTTGGGCAGCAGCGACATCCTTGAACCCTGCGTCTGCTGCCACAGATGCGTCTTTACCGCGTGAACGGATTCACTGCGTTTCAGCAAAGTATAGTCGGAAAATCCCAGCCCGAGATATTGCAGATCCGCCTCGCCCGTGGCCGCCTTGGCCGGAATGATCTCCGTCGAGCTGGAATTGAGCAGGAACCGGTCGATATAGGGCAGCTGCGCCCCCGTCTCGTCCACCCGGTGAAAGAACGGATTGCGTTCGAACACGAACTGTTCGGCCGGCGCCGCAGTGCGCGGCCGCCACGGTTCGGTGGTCGGCAGATCGGGGTTTTCGGGCCGGTTCTGGCGCGACATGTGACGGTGCAGGTCGATCCAGTCGTCCACCCTCTCGGCCCTGACGGCGGCCTCAATCGCGCCCGCCTCCTGATACTTCGCATGGAACCGTTTCATGTAGTCCGAGGGCAGGAACAAGCGCAGCGGGTTGGGCTGCGCCAGTGCGGGCAGGAAACCGGGATTGGGATCTTCCCAGCCATAGCGGACCGTCGTTTCGTCCAGCACCTCGAATGTCGGGCCCTTGCCCGCGATCATCAGCTCCGGCTCCATCCCGCCGGGCGACAGGTCGGGATCTAGGATCAGATCCTCCCAGACATAGCGGAAATCCTCGGACGTCAGGGGGCTGCCGTCGGACCACCTGTGCCCATCGCGAAGGGTCAGGGTGAAAATGCGCGCGTCGGTGACGACGCAGCTTTCCAGGATGTCGGGATACAGGTTCAGATCGGGGCCGTAGGTCATCAGGCGCGCATAGCCGTTGATCGGCATGATGCGGATATCGCGCTGCCCTCCGATCAGGGTGCGCACAATGCCGCCATGGCGTCCGGGGATGCGCCCCATCCTGGCCAGTTCGACCACACGGGGGTTCTTTGGCAGACGCTGGTTCACCGGGGGCAGGGTGCCGGCGGCGACGTCCGCGGCGTGGAACGGGATTTCGCGGACAGCCGCGCAAGCGACACCGGGAATGAAGGCCGCGCCCAGCATGCCAAGGGCCGCGCGCCGGTCGATCACGGCCGAAGCTCTGACACATCCACGCCCCGCGCGGCCAGCACGAAATGCCCCTCGCCGAGATCGGTGGGGGACATCGAAGCCGCGTCCTCGCGGAACGCGGGCGCCCAGGACTTGCGTGCATCGTGACTGGACAACGCGGCGGTGGCGAAATCGAGCGGGCGGTCCAGGTCTGGATAGGGCACCGCCGCCAGCAGCGCCTTGGTATAGGGATGCACGGGCGCGCACATCAGAACTTCTACCGGGGCCAGTTCCACGATCCGCCTCGACCACATCACCGCCACCCGGTCGGCCATGTAGTTGACCACGGCAAGGTTGTGCGAGATGAAAAGATATGTCAGCCCCATGCCACGTTGCAGATCCTTCAGCAGATTGAGCACCTGCGCCTGCACCGACACGTCCAGCGCGGAAACCGGTTCGTCACATACGATCAGTTCGGGCGAAAGCGCCAGCGCACGCGCGATGCCGATGCGTTGCCGTTGCCCGCCAGAAAAGCTGTGCGGATAGCGGCCGAGCGCACCCGCGTCGAGGCCCACAGCGTTC
>JBGTLJ010000061.1:0-2205 GCA_041744175.1 Oceaniglobus sp.
GCAAGCCTGCCGGGGGGCACCCGTGCCAGAAACCGCGGATGCCGCCGATAGACCAGCAGGAACAGCCCCATGGCGATGACCAGGCTGCCGGCACCGATGCGCAGCGCACGGTCCCAGACCACAAGCCCCGACAGCAGCGAAACCGGCAGCAGAATTGCAAGCATCGCCAGGAAATGTCCGCCCGCCAGTGACGCCAGCGCCACCGCGATCGCCCTTCGCCGCCGCTCCATCAGGGCGGCGGACACGGCCAGCGGCCATCCCATCCCGGGGTTCACGCCGTGGTAGACCCCCGATGCGATGACCGCCCACCAAAGCGTCGTCGCGCCAGTCTGTTCGATCAAGCCCGGGGCATCTGACAGGCGACAAACACCGGACGCGCCTCAGACATTGGGATAGCAGAAACTGTCGGTGGAACAGTCGCCGCCTTCAAGCCGGATCTGATGCGCGCGGTAGCCTTCGGGAAACTCGACCCAGAAGTCAGGATTCAGCGTCAGGCCGCCGTCGTCGCCGACATCGGCACAGACCATCGCGGCCCCGCCTTCGCCGGGATAGAACTGGTTGTCCCACGTGGAATAGAGCGAATTGGTCCAATAGACCCGCTTGCCGTCGCGGCTGATCTCGACCATCTGCGGGCCATAGCCGAACGCCTTGCCGCTCGGGTGCGGGGTTCTTGCGACGATGCCGCCGATCTCCACCTTGCCGACCAGCCTGGGCGCCATCGGATCGGACACGTCGTATTGGTGCATCTGGCCGAGCCCCCAGCAGGCGACATAGAGAAGCCGGTCGTCAAGGCTCAGGTCGATGTCTGTGACCAGAGGCGGCACCGCACCGAACCCCTTGAGCAGGTCCGGCAGATCGGCGGCATCGGCGGGCACCGGATCGATGGTAATGGTCTTTTTCGTCTCGAACGTGCCGTCGTCGTTGCGCCACCAGGTAAAGATCGCGCCCTGCAGGTTGGACGTGTCCACCACAACGCCGCAGAACCCGTATTGCTTGGCCGGGTCATGGGCCGGGCGGATCTCCAGCGCCATCTGGTGGTTCGCGCCCAGATCGATGGACTGGACGCATCTTCTTGCGCGCAGGTCCCAGAAATGGATCGTGTGGCCGTACTTGTTGCTCAGCAGGTCCTCGGCGACGATCCCGTTCTCGAATTGCGGCGGCAGGCCCCATTCCGAACTGACCATGTAGTCGCGCGGCAGGTTCCACCAGAAATCATAGTGCTTGTCCTGAATCCCCCGGTCCATCTCATAGCGGCCCTGGATCTCGAAGGTCTGGCAATCCATGATGAAGATCCCCGGCGGGCCATCGGTGCCGTCCTTGCCGCCGCCCCCAAGGGTCGAGACATAGATGCCTTCGGGGCCGCAGTGGATCGTGTGAGGGCGGGAATAGCCGGTCTTGGCGAACAGCTCCTCGGGCTCGATGATCTTGTGGATCTTCGCCTGCAGCGGCTCCTTGACGTCGATGATGTAGATCCGGCTGGACCGGATGCCCGGAATGATCAGATAGCGCCGTTCCAGAAACGCGTGTCCGGTCAGCGGCGACAGCGACGAGGAACAGGCGTTCCAGCCGAAATGGTGAAACTCGTCGCCGGTGTTGGGCATGAACAGGCTGTGCAGGATCTGGCCATAGGTCTTTGATGCGGGGTCCACATCGACCACTGCCAGACCGTCGGGCTGACGGCCGTCCGGGCTCAGCATCAGGGTGAATGCCACCGTTTCCACCGGGGCCTGCATCGCCATCGCGGCGGTGGGATGGAATGTCGGATCTGGTCTCAGGTTCATGGTGGCGTCCTCCCAAGTCTGTCCATCGGTTCATGGATAGAGATTCTGTCTTCCCGGCAACGCGCGGATGTGACGGTCCCTGACAGGCCGGGGCCGGCATCAGGTCACGACCCTGCTCTATCATCGCGGCGCCAACTTGGCATCAGAATTCATCGGACTGAGGGGTAGTACCCGGATTCCCATCCCACAGGATCAACGGTCTGCCATCCCCGTCACACGGCCCCGCCCTGAAAAACGGTCCCCAACGCGCGCCGATCCTTCAAACGGCCCGGACCGTCACGCGGTGCCGGACGTCAGCCTGGCCAGCGCGGCGATTTTCGCCTTCGCGGCCCCGGAATCGATGCTTTCGCGGGCCAACTCGACACCGTCGCGCAGGTTCGTCACACGGTCCGCGACGATGAAGGCGGCGGCGGCGTTCAGCAGC
>JBGTLJ010000062.1:0-3325 GCA_041744175.1 Oceaniglobus sp.
AACGGCTGGCGGGCGAATGGCTGGATGTGACGCTGCCGGGGCGGCGGCGCGGTACGTCCATGGGCACGATCCATCCGGTCAGCCAGGTCTGGGAAGAATGCACTGCCATCTTCGCCGACATGGGATTCGCGGTCGCCGAGGGACCCCAGATCGAAACGGATTTCTACAATTTCGACGCGCTGAACATCCCCGCCCATCATCCCGCGCGGGGCGAGATGGACACGTTCTACATGCACCGTGCTCAGGGCGACAGCCGCCCGCCCCACGTGCTGCGCACCCACACCAGCCCGGTGCAGATCCGCACCATGCAGGATCAGGGCGCACCGTTGCGCGTCATCGCGCCGGGCCGTGTCTATCGTGCCGATTACGATCAGACCCACACGCCGATGTTTCACCAGATCGAAGGCCTTGCCATCGACCGGGACATTTCCATGGCCAACCTGAAATGGGTGCTTGAGGAATTCTTCACCGCCTATTTCGGCACATCCGTCAGGACACGGTTCCGCGCGTCGCATTTTCCGTTCACCGAACCCAGCGCCGAGGTCGATATCCAGTGCAACTGGCAGGACGGACAGGTCCGCGTCGGGATCGGCGACGGCTGGCTCGAAGTTCTGGGGTCGGGCATGGTCCATCCCCATGTCCTGAAATCCGGCGGCGTCGATCCGGACGAATGGCAGGGTTTTGCCTTCGGCATGGGCATCGACCGCATCGCGATGCTGAAATACGGCATCCCGGACCTGCGCGCGTTCTTCGATTCAGACCTGCGCTGGCTTCGCCACTATGGCTTTGCCCCCCTTGCCGTCCCCACCCTGCGCGCCGGTGCCGCCTGACGTTCCTGTCCGCAAAAGTATTGCGGCAAGTCCGGCGTCCCATTCCGGTGTCACGACGACGTCAGTGGTACCTGCGCCGCGAACCCGATCATCGCGGCGGCATCCTCGCAACTGACGCATTGCGTCACCGATCCAAGAGACATTAGCGTTGCGTGGTGCCCCGCATCGTCGAAGGCCGCGCAACCGTCGCTCAGCAATATCGTGCGGATGTCGCGCAGATGGGCGTCGCGCACCGTTCCGGCCACGGCCCCATCGGTGACGACCCCGCCCACGAACAGGGTGTCGATCCCGAGAGCGCGCAGGATATGGTCAAGACGCGACTGATAGAACGCCGATGCCGCCACAGTTTCGACCGTATAGTCGGCCCGCTGAAGCTCGGGGACAAGCTGATGGCCGAAGGCACCCGGGCAAAAATCTCCCTTGTCCAGAAACGGCCGTCTGGCCCGAAGGTCGGACGCGATCAGCGGCTCGCCCCCCGGTCCGGCCACCAGCGTGAACTGCGCCGAGACAAAGCTGCCGCCTGCGTGGCGGATGGCATCCACGACCGGTACGATCCGACCGGGGACCGCAACGAGCGGGGCCACGTCGATCCCCGCACGACTGTAGGCGCCAAGGGGATGGATATGGTCGTTCTGAAGATCCAGTGTCAGAACCGCGGTTCGGGCGGGAATGATCGGTGCGACGCGCATGACTGCTCCTATTTCGGTGGTCACTGCGTTTTTCTCGGCTTCCCCACACGGGACTGTCGGTGTCATGTCCCAACGTGTTGATGAGATGACGCGCCGACCATTCTGATTAATAACCCTGTGCAAAGCAAGGGGGTCAACCTCCTGTAAATTATCGAGAAATGCCTGCCTAGAGGCCCGCCAATCCGATCCTTCTGGCCAACGTCCCCATCGCCCGCTAGACAGGCGACCGACCGCTGCGAAAGTTTTCCGTGGCAGACGCAAACCAGAACCGAAGGCGACCCCATGACCCGGATCATCCAGACCCTTGCCGAGGTGTCGCAGAACTATAATGCGGTGTTCTGCGATCTCTGGGGCTGTCTTCACAACGGGATCACGGCGCATCCCGCTGCCGTCGAAGCCCTGCGCGCCTTCAAGGCTGAGGGCGGGGCGGTCGTCCTGCTGACCAACGCACCCCGACAGCGCACCAGAGTCCAGGCGCAACTTGTCCGGTTCGACACTCCGCCAGACTGCTGGGACAGCATCGCGACATCGGGCGACAGTGCGCGGGTCGCCCTGTTTCAGGGTGCGGTCGGGGAACGGGTGTGGTTCATCGGCCAGCCCCACGATCTGGTGTTCTTCGATCCGATCCGGATCGTGAAGAATCCCGTCGCGGCCCGGCCTGCGGAACTGGACGACGCCACGGGAATCCTGTGCTGCGGCCCGTTCGACCCTTACGCCGATCCTGCCGACATGCGCCCGCAGTTTGTGTCGGCCATCGCGCGCGGTCTCAAGATGCTCTGCGCGAACCCCGACGTGATCGTCGATCGCGGCGAAAGGCGCGAATGGTGCGCCGGTGCTTTGGCACAGCTATATCGTGACATGGGGGGTGAAACGCTGATGTTCGGCAAGCCCCATCCGCCGGTCTACGATCTTGCCCGCCGCCGCCTTGCGGAAATCGGCCGCGACATTCCCGATGCCCGGATTTTGTGCATCGGCGACGGCATCGCCACGGATATCCTCGGCGCCATGGGCGAGGATCTCGATTCGCTGTTCATCACCGGCGGGTTGGCCGCGCGGGAAACCGCCACCGTGGATCAGCCCGATCCGCAGGCGCTGGAAACCTTTCTTTCCACCGCGCCCGCCACCCCCACATTCGCCATCGGCCAACTGCGCTGAGCTTGCCCCGTTTAGCCCCAGATCCCTGATCCCCAACGCGAAATCAAAGGCGTTGGATTTGCCCCGGCAGTGTCGGCAGGGGCGCACTTCTGTCTGCAATCATCACGGATGATTTCCCTTGCTTTCTGCAACCGCAAAGTAATATTGTTTCGTATAGTACGTCACTCACGGTGCATTATTACTCAGGGATCAATTAGATGCTGGATGACATGCATGGCGCAACGATCTGCATCGAGGATCTCGAAATCGGGATGAAGCGGTTTCTGGTCAAACAGGTCACGGACCGCGACATCCAGCTGTTCGCCGAAGTCAGCGCCGACCGCAATCCGGTGCATCTGGATGACGACTATGCCCGCGACACGATGTTCAAGGGGCGGATTGCACACGGCATGCTGACCGCCGGTCTGATCTCTGCCGTCATCGGTGGGCAATTGCCCGGTCACGGGACCGTCTATCTTGGTCAGACCCTGAATTTCCTCGCGCCCGTGCGCCCCGGCGATCTGGTCCGCGCCGAGGTGATGGTGACCGACATCGACCATCCCAGACGTCGCGTCACGCTCGATACCCGCTGCACGATCGACGGCAGGCCGGTGCTCAGCGGCGAGGCGATAGTGCTGGCGCCGTCGCGCATTTCCGGCTGAGCGCGGGAGG
>JBGTLJ010000063.1:0-4689 GCA_041744175.1 Oceaniglobus sp.
CCGTTGTCGCGGTCGAGGCGAAGAGCGGCATCGTCAGGCGCGAGACCGAGGCGCGCACCGCCTCCAGCCGCGTGGCCCCTTCGCGCAGGCAGCGACCGACCTCGTCGGTCATCACGATACCGGCGTCGACCAGAAGCCCAAGCGCCACGATCAGGCCAGTGACGGACATCTGATGGATCGGCAGGCCGATCAGGTTCATCGTGAACAGCGTCGCGAGCGAGACCAGCGGCAGGACCGTGGCCACGATCAGCGCGGCGCGCAATCCCAGTGTGACCAGCAGCACCGCCAGCACCAGAGCGACCCCGATGGCCATGTTCAGACCGACCTCCACCAGACGGTCGGCGGTGTAGGTCGACTGGTCGAAGATCAGATCCATGCCCAATCCTCCGGGCATCTTTTGCGCGAAGTCGGACAGCTCGTCACGCACGAACCCGGCCCACACGTCGACCTGCAACCCGTTCTCCAATGCCGCAGCCACGAGGATCGCCGGTCGTCCGTCATGCAGCGCGACTTCGGCCAGCGGCTGTCTTGGGCCTCGGTCGATTTGCGCGATGTCGCCCAATCGCAGCGTCGTGCCATCCTCCCCTTCCCGCAGAACGATGCCGCGCAGTCGCTCCAGCGTCCCGATCTCGCCCGACACTTCCAGCACAAGATCGTCGCCCGCGCCCGTCAGCCGGCCCGCTCGGACCTTGGCATCGGAGTCGACGATGTGGCATCGGCCACGGCACTGGCGGTCAGCCCCAGACCCGCTGCGAGGGCGGTATCCAGAAGGACTCCGACTTCCTCCTCCGGCTGGCCAAACACCTCGACCGCCTTGGTGCCCGGAACGCCCAGCAGCCGGTCGGCCAGCGCATCGCCATAGCGGGCCGCCAGCGTCATGGGCACGCCGTCATGCATTGCCGTAATTGCCACGATCGCTCCGAAGGCATTGACGCCATCCGCGTCGAGTTCGGGCGGCTTCGCGTCGGGCGGCAACTCGGCCTCCACGTCGGACAGGACGGAGCGCAGTTCGGACCAGACCTGTTCGATGCGTCCGTCCTGCAACGTCTCCTGCAATTCGATCTGCACGATGGAAATGCCCGTGGCGCTGACAGATTGCAGCACGTCCACCTCGGCCACTCCGCGAAGGGCCTCCTCGACCTTCGCCGTCACCAGGCTCTCGACGCGCGCGGGCTCCGCCCCCGGATAGACCGTCGTGACTGTGGCGAAGGTGTTGGTGATGGTCGGGTCTTCCTGCCGCCCGATGGCAAGCAGCGCCGACGCCCCGGCCGCCAGCACGATCAGCAGGAAGAGTGCGACGAGACGGGGCTGGCGGAAGGTCAGCGTGCCCATGCAACGTCCTCCGACAGGATGACGACCTGACCCGAAACGACACGGTGCGTCCCGCCCGGCAGATATGGCATGCCGTCCCGGAACGTTCCCCGCACGAAGGCCCGGTCGCCGTCCAGATGCACGATTTCCGCAGCCTCCAGCTCGACGGTTTCGTTCCGAACCGTCGTCAACACCCAGGTCGCACGCGGACCGGGCCGGAGTGCTGCCATCGGCACCCATGCACCCGCCATGTCGATCTGCTGGGTCAGGATCAAGGTGCCCATCGTGCGGTCTGGTGGCAGGAAGCCGCTTTCGGTCTCGAACCAGGCCGCGCGGCTCCGCGTCACTGGGTCCAGTTCCGGCGACAGAGCCGCCAGCCGTATAATATGCGTTTCTCCTGCGACTTCCACCGTCGCGACGTCTCCCGCGGAAAGTGCGGTCGCCAGTTCCGGGGCCAGACCCACATGAAACCGCGACGGCGCGGCTTCGGTCAGAGAAACGATTGACGCGCCGGGCGCGGCATGGGAGCCGATGTCGAGATTGCGGGCACCGACGATGCCCGCATAGGGCGCGCGGAGTTCGGCTTTGTCCAATGAGATGTCGATCGCCGCCATCGCAGCGTCGATTTCCGCGACACCGGCCTGCAGCTGGACCAGGCGCAGCGACGTGTCGTCCACCGTCTGGCCCGGTGCAAATCCCCGGTCGTTCAGTTCGGTCTGCCGGTCGTTTGTGCGCCGCGCCAGTTCGACCTGGGCGAGGGCCGCATCCCGCGAAGCCAGCCGCCGGGCACGTTCGGCTTGCAGCAGTCGGGTGTCGAGACGGGCGACGACCTGGTTGGCGGCAACGTCATCGCCTTCGCGCACGGCAATCTCGGTGATCGTGCCGGGCTGCTCGAAGGACAGATCCGTACGCTGTCGTGCCTCGAACTGTCCCGAGAAACGCCGCGTGGCCGTATAATGGTCCACGACTACGATCCTATTGGTCACGACACGTGACGAAGGTGCAGGCTTCTGCTGCGCCACCATTGCCGCGCGTTCGGCCAGAAGGCCCCGCCCCATGATGACCGCCGCGATAGCCACGGCAACGAAGACAAGGGTAAGCCCGGATCCGGCGACGGCGGCGAGCGGGCGTCTCCAGAACGGCGGCACAGAAGCATCGCGTTTCGTCATCGTAGCGGCCTCCCTCTTCAAGTTAGCATTGCTTACATATGTTAGAGTATCTAACTTAGGCAAGAAGAAATTGCGGGATACTGTCGATGAATGATGCCAAGTCCTTGGTTCGGGGAAAGAAAAACTACCATCATGGGGACTTGCGTGATCAGCTTCTGGAAGCCGTGCGGGAGCTTGTAGAGGAACAGGGCCCCGATTTCTCAATCGCAGAGGCGTGCCGCCGCGCAGGCGTCAGCACGGCCGCGCCCTACAAGCATTTCCGTGACCGTCACGAGATCATGCGCGGCGTGGTGCTCCTGGCGATGGACCGGATGCGCCGGGCCATGCAGGCCGCCGCCGACGCCTGGCCTGCGGGCGATCCGCGCCGCATTGCAGGCTTGGGCCAATCCTATGTCGATTTTGCCCGCGCCGAGCCGGGCCTCTTCCGCACCATGTTTGGCGCGACCGAAGGGCACGAGGACGACAAGGCCCTGACCCGCGCAGGCGACGAGACCTGCCGCATCGTCGAAATGGTCGTCGCTGAACATCTGGGCGTCTCGCCCGACGATCCTGAAGCGAACCTGCGGGCCTACGCGCTTTGGTGCTTCGTGCACGGACACAGCTTCCTTTGCCTCGACGCGAAACTGCCAAGCGACATGTCCCTGATCGACGAGGGCATGCTGATGCGGATGGTCGGCGACGCGATGTTGCCAGCTTAGGGGCATTGCCGCTTGAAAAGCAGAGGCGGTCATCCGGCCCGCTTCCAGTATCCGTCGAGGGCCGAAAGCGGATATTCTCGATCCGTTGGACGAAGATGGAAAGCGGACACGGCTGAAGGGGAAGTGCGGAGATATTGTTGAAAAAATCCGTTGCTTGGCGCTCGAGGTTTTGATTCAGTCGATCTCAGAGTGGAGGGCATCGAGATGATGGGGCCAAGGCAAGTTGCGCGGGGCGCGCTGTTTTACGAGTTCTCGATTAAAGGGTCCGTGCCTCTGGATCACCCGGTGCGCGGTATCGACCGGTTCCTCGATCTGTCGCATGTGCAGCCGTTGCTGGCCCCTTTCCACAGCTCTGGCGGCCGCCCCTAGAACGATCCCGAACTGATGATCCGCATGCTGCTACTGGGCTGTTGCATGGGCATCCGGTCCGAGCGGCAGCTCTGCGAAGAGGTCCATGTCAATCTGGCGTATCAGTGGTTTTGCAGGCTCGATCTGACCGACCCGGTGCCCGACCATTCGACATTTTCCGAGAACCGCCACGGCCGCTTTCGCGAGAGCGGCCTGTTCCGGCATCTGTTCGAGACCGTCCTGCAACGCTGCATGGATGAGGGATTGGCCGGCGGTCAAAGCTTCGGCGTCGATGCCGGCCTGATCCGGGCGAATGCCAGTCAGACACGCGGCATCGACTGCGAGGAAGGCCTGCCGCCGGACCTCACGTCTTGCGCCATGGACGAATATCCTGAAACACTCGACGATGCAGCCTTCGGGGCAGCGACCGACGCCATTCCCAAATACATTTCGCCGGTGGACCCGCCGCTTGCTGGACGGGCGCCGATGGCGGTGCTGTCTCCTTTGCCTACGATGCGACCGCCGACAGGTATACGTGCCCTGCCGGCGATACGCTCGAGACGTCCCGCCGGAACTTCTCGAAGCCGCGCCCCACGAATGTCAGCAAGGACGGTTTGATCCGCTACAGGGCGCGCAAACAGGATTGCGACACCTGCCATCTGAAAGCGCAATGTTGCCCGATCCAACCTACCAGGAAAGTGCTCCGATCCGTTCATGAACCAGCAAGAGACACCGCTCGCGACATCCGCGACGCCTACATTAACTCGTTCATGCAAAGGCGAAAGGTCGAGAGGCTGTTTGCACATCTGAAGCGATACATCGGGCTGGGAATGATGCGACTGGGTGGACCTAAAGGCGCAACCGAGCAATTCCAGCTCGCCGCAACCACCCAGAATTTCCGCAACCTGGCCAAATTGGTGCCCCAGCCAGCCCCCGCATGAGCGGGACTGGCAGTCGGCTCGCTTTGATTGCCAGTCAGAACGCAGCGGACGCCGACTGTTCTCAATAGTATCCGGACTAGTACCAAACTGCTCCGCAATGGGGGCGCTTGTGGCGGGTGATGCGCTGAGCCGGGATTTGTTGCGCGGTTTTGAGTGTCGGGTCTCTGGGGATTCGAGTATGCCCTGACCTCATCTCGTGCGCGGCCTGGAGCTTTTGGCAGC
>JBGTLJ010000064.1:0-9483 GCA_041744175.1 Oceaniglobus sp.
TTCGCGACGGCGAGGTCGTGGTATTTTCCGACACGCTGAGCGCCCGGATGGAGGGGCGGAGCGACGGCACCGGGATCATCCGCTTCAACCTGGCAGGCGACGATTTCGATGCTGCGCTTGCAGAGGCGGGTCAGATGCCCCTGCCGCCCTACATCGCGACACGCCGCACCCCGGACGCGCAGGACCGCGAGGATTACCAGACCGTATGGGCCGCCAATGACGGGGCCGTGGCGGCACCCACCGCATCGCTGCATTTCGACCGCGAACTCCTTCATGCGTTGGCGGTACGTGGCGTCGAGGTCAGCCATGTGACGCTGCATGTCGGCGCCGGGACGTTCCTGCCGGTCAAGGTGGACGACATCGCCGATCACCGGATGCATGCCGAGTGGGGAGAGGTTCTGGAAACGGCGGCGGACGAGATCAACGCAACCCGCGCAGCGGGCGGGCGCATCATCCCGGTGGGCACCACCGCCCTGCGGCTGATCGAAAGCGCCGCCGGGGACGATGGACGCGTCGCGCCGTGGCGCGGGCCGACCGACATCTTCATTATGCCGGGGTACAGGTTTCGCGTCACCGACGGGCTGATGACCAATTTTCACCTGCCAAGGACGACGCTGATGATGCTGGTGTCCGCATTGATGGGGGTCGACCGGATGCGCGCGATCTATGCCCACGCGATCGAGAGCCGCTACCGGTTCTTTTCCTATGGCGATGCGTCGCTGCTGCTTGAGGATCACGCGCGCAGCCGTCGCGGTTGATCCCCAATCTGCCCTTTCCCGGAGGGGTGGAAGTTTCGACGATTGCCCACTGTGCCGGATGGCAACTGGAATCCGGTTTACCCGGCCTTCACGGATCGCTACAGCCCGCCTTATATGCAGATCGCGCCGGGGCCATCGCCCCGGCCATGTTGATTGGACGTTGAAGATGACACAGGTGCTGCGCAGTTCCTGGGCGCTTTTGCTGGGGATGTGCCTGTTGATGCTGGGCAACGGCTTGCAAGGCACGTTGCTGGGCATCCGCGGCGGCATCGAGGGGTTCTCGACGTTTTCCATGTCGATCGTGATGGCGGGCTACTTCGTCGGATTTCTGGGCGGATCGCGTCTGGCCCCGGAGATGATCCGCCGCGTCGGTCACATCCGCGTTTTCGCCGCGCTGGGATCGTTCATCTCGGCGATCCTGATCATGTATCCCGCAATCACCGACCCCGTTGCCTGGACATTGCTGCGGGTGGCCATCGGGTTCTGCTTTTCCGCCGTCTACGTGACTGCCGAAAGCTGGCTGAACAACGCCGCCACGAACGAGACCCGGGGGCAGAGCCTGTCGCTCTACATGATCGTGCAGATGATCGGCATCATCGGCGCCCAGGGTATCGTCGCGCTTGGCGATCCATCGGGGTTTATCATGTTCATCATCCCGTCGGTCCTGGTGTCGATCAGCTTTGCACCGATCCTGCTGTCGGTGAACCCGACGCCGCCGTTCGAGACCACGAAACCGATGAGCCTGATGGCGCTCTACCGCCTGTCGCCCCTGGGGTGCGTCGGCATGTTCCTGCTGGGCGGCGTGTTTTCGGCGCAGTTCGGCATGGCCTCTGTCTATGGCAGTCTGGCGGGGCTGAACGTGCGCGAGATCTCGATCTTCGTGGCCACCATCTATATCGGAGGTCTGTTGCTGCAATATCCGATAGGCTGGGCGTCGGACCGGATGGACCGGCGCCGCCTGGTCGCCAGCGTCGCCATCGTCGGCGGCGCGGCCTGCGTCGTCGGGGCACTGGCCGGGCACGTCTTTGCGGTACTGCTGGGGGTGGCCTTCATGATCGGCGGCATGTCGAACCCGCTCTACGCGCTGCTGCTGGCCTATACCAACGACTATCTCGCGCATGACGACATGGCGGCGGCGTCGGGCGGGATGCTGTTCATCAACGGTGTGGGGGCCATCGCCGGACCGCTGATCACGGGCTGGATGATCGGCGTCTTCGGACCGCCGGGGTTCTGGATCTACATTGCGGCCCTGATGCTGGCGATCGGCGCATATGCAATGTATCGCATGACCCGGCGGCGGGCGGCCATTATGGGCGGCGCGTCGAGTTATGTCAGCGTCCTTCCCACCGCGTCGCCGGTCGCCCTGGGCGCGGCGAGCGAATGGGGCGCCCTGAAGGCGGATGCGAGGGCGGATGATCCCGACGCTTCGCCCCGCCCCGCTTGAGCCTTGGTTTCCTCCTGTGTCTGTGGCACGACTAAAAGGGATATGCGCGGCAAGGAGGACCGGCGATGACGCGACCGGAGGACATACTGGCGTTCTGGCTCGACGAGGTCGGGCCGAAGGGCTGGTACGGTGGCGGCGCGGATCTTGACGCCAAAGTGCGCGACCGGTTCCAGGACACATGGAAGGCGGCGCAGGACGGCGGGCTGTCGCTGTGGCTGACCTATCCCGGCGGCGCGCTTGCCTACATCATCCTCAACGACCAGTTGCCGCGTAACATGTTCCGTGACGATGTGCAGGCGTTTGCATCGGATCCTCTGGCGCTGGCCGCCGCAAAATCCGCAATCGGACGGCAATGGGACCGCAGGATTGACGCCCCGGCGCGGCAGTTCTTCTTCCTGCCGCTGATGCATTCCGAAAACCTGTCGGATCAGGACCGTTGCGTGCGGCTGTTTTTGACCCGGATGCCGGACAGGGGCGGTGACAATCTGCTGCACGCCCGCGCCCACCGGGAGGTGATCCGCCGCTTTGGCCGCTTTCCGTTCCGCAACGAAGCCCTGTCGAGGGTCGATCGGCCCAGCGAGATTGCATTCAAGGAGCGTGGCGGTTACGGCAAGATCGTGCACGAGCTGGAACAGTCCTAGGTCAGAGACGGTTGTCCGGCCAAGGCGGTCCCGGCCCTAGACGGGATCTTGTGGGCCGACGTTTTGAATCCGTTCGCAACACCGGTACTTCAGAATGCGTGCGCTGCATCCGTGACGGCAGGCGTCATTGCATCGGACGTTCGCCAACAGTCCTGCGGCGCCAGATCCGATCACCGCGTTTTCGGGTCGGCGTCCCATAGTGGGGTTTGCACGGAGATGACCTCGACTCCAGCAGCACCTGCATCTAATCAGGGCACGGGCATATTAACCACGTCGCGTTCATGGGATGTTCATGTTTTCCCATTGGCGAAACCACCCGCACAACCTAGTTGTATCTCCAAATACGAGGTGCCCCATTGGCCGAACAGAAAATGATCGAGGTGCGCGGCGCGCGCGAGCACAATCTCAAATCCATCGATGTCGACATTCCGCGCGATCGGCTGGTGGTCATCACCGGGCTGTCTGGATCGGGCAAATCGTCCCTGGCGTTCGACACGATCTATGCCGAAGGCCAGCGGCGGTATGTCGAATCCCTTTCGGCCTATGCGCGGCAATTCCTTGACATGATGCAAAAGCCAGATGTCGATCACATCACAGGTTTGTCCCCGGCGATCAGCATCGAACAGAAGACCACCAGCAAGAACCCACGCTCTACAGTCGGCACCGTCACCGAAATCTACGATTACATGCGGCTGCTGTTTGCCCGGGTCGGCACGCCCTATTCGCCCGCCACCGGCCTGCCCATCGAAGCGCAGCAGGTGCAGGACATGGTCGACCGGGTGATGGCCATGCAAGAGGGCACGCGCGGCTATCTGCTGGCGCCGATCATCCGCGACCGCAAGGGCGAATATCGCAAGGAATTCGCCGAGTTGAGCAAACAGGGGTTCCAGCGGGTCAAGGTGGACGGGCAGTTCTACGAACTGGACGAACCGCCGGTGCTGGACAAGAAGTTCCGCCACGACATCGACGTGGTGGTGGACCGTCTGGTGGTGCGCGAAGGTCTGGAAACCCGCCTCGCCGATTCGTTCCGCACCGCTCTGGATCTGGCCGACGGGATCGCGGTGCTGGAAACGGCGCCCGGCGAAGGCGATCCGCAGCGGTTCACGTTTTCCGAGAAATTCGCATGTCCCGAATCCGGCTTCACCATCCCCGAGATCGAGCCTCGGCTGTTTTCGTTCAACGCGCCGTTCGGGGCCTGCCCGGTCTGCGACGGGCTTGGCGTGGAACTGTTTTTCGACGAACGGCTGGTGGTGCCAGACCAGAACCTCAAAATTTCCGATGGCGCGCTGGCGCCATGGCGCAAGGGCAAGTCGCCATATTTTCTGCAAACGATTCAGGCCATTGCGAAGCATTATGGATTCAACCAGAACGACAAGTGGAAGGATCTGGATCCCAGGGTCCAAGAGGTGTTCCTGCGCGGATCGGGCAAGGATGAGATCCCGTTCCGCTACGACGAGGGCGGGCGGATCTATCAGGTGTCGCGACCGTTCGAGGGGGTGATTCCCAACATGGAACGGCGCTACCGCGAGACCGACTCAAGCTGGATCCGGGAGGAATTCGAACGCTATCAGAACAACAGATCCTGTGGTGCCTGTGAGGGGTATCGTCTGCGACCCGAGGCGCTGGCGGTCAAGATCGGTCCGGCGGACGGGCCGCTCTTGCATGCCGGGCAGGTCGTGCAGATGTCGATCCGCGAGGCATATGACTGGACGCTTACGGTGCCCGATCACCTGACGGTGCAAAGGAATGAAATCGCGCGCGCAATCCTCAAGGAAATTCGCGAACGCCTTGGCTTTCTGAACAATGTCGGCCTGGAATACCTGACGTTGTCACGCAACGCCGGAACCCTTTCGGGTGGCGAATCCCAGCGGATCCGGCTGGCATCGCAGATCGGATCTGGGTTGACCGGGGTGCTTTACGTCCTCGATGAGCCGTCCATCGGCCTGCACCAGCGTGACAACGACCGGCTTTTGCTGACGCTGAAGAACCTGCGCGATCAGGGCAATACCGTGATCGTGGTCGAGCATGACGAAGAGGCGATCCGCGAGGCGGATTACGTGTTCGATATCGGTCCCGGTGCGGGCGTACATGGCGGGCAGGTGGTGGCCAAGGGCACTCCGGCCGAGATCATGGCGACCGACGCGTCCCTCACGGGCCAGTACCTGACCGGCAAGCGGATGATCCCCGTTCCTGCCAAACGCCGCGAGGGCAACAAGAAGAAGCTGTCGGTGGTGAAGGCGACGGGCAACAACCTGCAGGATGTCACCGCGAACTTTCCGCTGGGCCTGTTCCTGTGCGTGACGGGCGTTTCGGGTGGCGGCAAATCGACCCTGACCATCGAGACCCTGTTCAAGACCGCGTCGATGCGGCTGAACGGCGCGCGCCAGACACCGGCGCCCTGTGAGACGATCAAGGGGCTGGAGCATCTGGACAAGGTCATCGACATTGACCAGCGCCCCATCGGGCGAACCCCGCGTTCGAATCCGGCAACGTACACCGGAGCGTTCACGCCGATCCGCGACTGGTTTGCCGGATTGCCCGAAGCCAAGGCGCGTGGCTACAAGCCCGGGCGGTTCAGTTTCAACGTCAAGGGCGGTCGGTGCGAGGCATGTCAGGGCGACGGCGTCATCAAGATCGAGATGCACTTTTTGCCCGACGTCTATGTGGAATGCGAAACCTGCAAGGGCGCACGCTACAACCGTGAGACCCTGGAAATCCGGTTCAAGGGCAAGAGCATAGCCGATGTTCTTGATATGACCGTCGAGGATGGGCAGGAATTTTTTAAGGCGGTTCCAAGCATTCGCGAGAAGATGGACGCGCTGATGCGGGTTGGTCTTGGGTACATCAAGGTCGGGCAGCAGGCCACGACCCTGAGTGGTGGCGAGGCACAGCGGGTCAAGCTTTCCAAGGAACTGGCCAAGCGTTCGACGGGCAGGACACTTTACATTCTGGATGAACCGACAACGGGCCTGCATTTCGAAGATGTGCGCAAACTGTTGGAAGTGCTGCATGAACTGGTGGATCAGGGAAATTCCGTCATCGTGATCGAGCATAATCTGGATGTGATCAAGACCGCCGACTGGATCATCGACATAGGCCCTGAGGGTGGCGATGGCGGAGGGCAGATCGTTGCAACCGGAACGCCCGAGCAGGTGGCGGATGTGGCCGAGAGCCATACCGGCAGGTACCTCAAGCCGATGCTGGAAGCACGCAGAGTCGCTGCGGAATAAGCTTCTAATTACGCGGCGAGGTCCACCCAGACGGGGACATGGTCGGAGGGTTTTTCCCGGCCTCTGACCTCCGGCTCGATCCAGCAGGCGTTCATCAGATCGGCGCATTGCGGGCTGAGCAGGACGTGGTCGATGCGGATTCCGTCGTTCTTGTCCCATGCGCCCGCCTGGTAGTCCCAGAAGGAATAGTGATCTTTGCCAAAGGTCTGTGTGCGGAAGGCTTCGGTGAACCCGAGGTTGAGGACGCGTCGGAACGCGGCCCGGGATTCTGGCAGTCCCAATGCGTCCTTGCGCCAGGCATCGGGACGGGCGGCGTCTTCGTCCTGTGGGATGATGTTGAAATCACCGGCCATCAGGGCGGGTTGTTCTTCGTTCAACAGATGGTGGGCGCGGGTGTGCAGCCGGTCCATCCATGCAAGTTTGTAGTCGTACTTCGGACCCGGTGCCGGGTTGCCATTGGGCAGGTACAAGCCACAGATCCGGATGGGTCTTTCCCCCATCACCGTCGCTTCGATCCAGCGGGCCTGGTCGTCTTCGTCGTCGCCGGGCAGGCCGTGGCTGACATCCTCAAGCGGGAGCTTTGACAGGATCGCGACGCCGTTGAACGATTTCTGGCCGTGGGTGTGAACGGAATATCCCTTGTCCTCAAAGTGTTCGCGGGGAAAGCTTGCGTCGATGGATTTGATTTCCTGCAAAATCGCGACGTCGGGCGCGCTGTCGTCGAGCCAGTCCGACAGCGCCTGCATCCGCGCCTTGATGCCGTTTATGTTGAAGGTCGCGATCTTCATTTCGGGGCGTCAGAATCCTGTAGGAAAGTCGTATGAAACCTGTAGGAGGGCGCATGCGACCCGTTCATCGCATCTTTACATGGAAAACGACGTGCCGCAGCCGCAGGACGACGTGGCGTTGGGGTTTTCGATCACGAAGCGCGCGCCGATCAGTTCTTCAGAAAAGTCGATGATGGCGTTGTTTAGGAACGGCAGGGACACGGAATCCACCAGCACCTTTTGCCCGTCCTTTTCGAGGACCAGATCGTCGGCATCGGGCTGGTCCAGCCTGATGTCGTACTGGAACCCCGAACAGCCGCCGCCATCCACGGCGATGCGCAGGGATTGCGGCGCGTCGGTGGCTTCATTGATTTCGGCGAGCCGACGGTAGGCGCGGTCGGTCACGGTGGGAGGCAACAGCATCTGAACCCTTTCGCGTTTCAATGAGGCGTCGGGTACAATATAGTGGAGACGGGACAGGCGGACAAGAACGGGCAGAAACATGGAGGCGGTGTTTGCATCGCGGCCCGCCGACAGCCGGGGTCGGCTTTACGGTGAGGAGGAATCGACGTTCCGCAGCTGTTTTCAGCGGGATCGCGACCGGATCATCCATGCCAGCGCGTTTCGTCGCCTGAAACACAAGACCCAGGTTTTCATCGAGCATGAGGGCGATTATTTCCGCACCCGCCTGACCCATTCCATCGAGGTGGCGCAGGTGGCGCGCACGATCGCCGGGGTTCTGGGGCTGAACGGCGATCTGACGGAAACGATCGCGCTGGCCCACGACCTGGGCCACCCGCCGTTCGGCCACACCGGCGAAGAGGCGTTGCAGGCTCTGATGGCGCCCTATGGCGGGTTCGATCACAACGCACAGGCGATCCGGGTCGTGACGTCGCTGGAGCGGCACTATGCGGATTTCGATGGGCTGAACCTGACCTGGGAAACGCTGGAAGGGATCGCCAAGCACAACGGCCCTGTTAGACCCTCGCAGCCATTCAAGTCTGTCACGCCCTTGCAGGGCGATGGTCCTGTCACGCGCCAGGTGCCCTATGCGCTGGAGGAATACGACGCACGGCACGATCTGGAACTGCACAGCTATGCCAGTGCAGAGGCGCAGGTGGCGGCGCTGGCCGACGATATCGCGTACAACCACCACGATCTGCATGACGGGCTCCGGGCAGAGCTGTTTTCCACCGGCGAATTGTCGCGGATGCCACTGCTGGACGGCTGTTTTGCGCGCGTCGATACCGCCTATCCGGGGCTGAACCAGTACCGGCGGCGGCACGAGGCGCTGCGCCGGTTCTTCGGCCTGCTGGTGGAGGACGTGATCGGACAGGCGCGCGCGGCACTGGCGGATCTGGCACCCAAGCGCTCGCAGGACGTGCGCGACGCGGGGCGGCCCATGGTGCGGTTTTCCCCCGGTGTCTGGCGCGATCTCAAGGTGATCCGCGACTTTCTGTTTCATCGGATGTACCGGGCACCCCCCGTGGTGGTGATGCGGGCCGAGGTGACAGCGAAGATCGACGCGCTGTTTCCGCTGTTCATGGAGCGGACCGATCTGCTGCCGAAACAATGGCGCAAGGACGTGGCAGAGGCCACGGACGAAACGGCGCTGGCAAGGATCGTCGCCGATTACATCGCCGGAATGACAGACCGGTTCGCGATCCAGAGCCACGTGCGCCTGTGCGGCGGATCGGATCTGGGGGCCGGATCGGCGATGCCCCACGTGCTGGGCGCGCGGCTGGTGCCCTGATGGGCATGCTCACGGCTGAGATGGAGCACCCGACCGGCTGAAACGTCGGGTAAGGCAATGCCATTGATTGGAAAGACATTCATCTCGAACCGCCCTGATCGAACCGCCCCCGTTGACCCAGATGCTCAGCTTCGGCGCACGCTTGGGCACAATCATACCTTACGGTTCGGGGATGCCTTGAGTGTCTGTCGTGATGGATAGTTCGTTGGATTCCGGAACCTTGCGCCTGCCCTGTCGCTTCCCCAAACTGACGCTAAAGTTCCGCTAGGGCAGCGCATGGCAAGCGGGATCGAGGGCACGATCACCCTGGTCCCGGGCAACCACGATGTGCCGGTTCTGATCGCCGATCCCAACGCAGCCATCGCTGCCGCGCACGGGCGGCGGGCGTGGCGACGTTCTTTGGTGACATCCTGTCCGAAGCGGCCGAACACCGGATCGAGATCAGCCGCAATGCCACCGTCATCACCGACAACGACGCCTGTTACACGCTGGTGGCCGCCGATCCGGCGCCACAGTCCGGCCGCGAGCAGGTCTGTCAGGTGATGCGCGAGAAGTCGGGGTTCACCCCGCCACCAGTTGCCCGCGTCGCAGGGCCGGCGCAGTCTGGGCGATGAAGCGACCTTCGCCGCGATGAACGACCGGGTCCGGAACGGCCGGACCCTCCGTGCCACCACCCTCAGCGAGACGTTCGGGCTGAAGGAGTAACGCGCGCTGCGCCCCGACGCGGTGCTGCTGGGCCATCTAGCCAAGGACGGCGCGGTCGTGCCGCTGCACGACGAGGACGCCGTCAGCTTTGCTGGCGCGCGGGGCATCCAGCTGATCACCATGGTGGCGCCGGGCACCAAAGAGCGGGAAATGCCGGTCACGCTGCGGGCGGAGGCGCGGGAAGG
>JBGTLJ010000065.1:0-2899 GCA_041744175.1 Oceaniglobus sp.
GCTGCTGAAACGGTCTGCTCTCGACGCGGTTTCGAGAAGATGGTTCACCGCTGGCAAGGTTGTGGCGGGGGGTGCGGTGCGTGGGACGGACGAGGCGGCGGGGTCGCTGTGCAGCCATGTTGAGCTCGAGGAGCGCGTTGCGGCCCGGCATCCACTGCGTTTGATCCGACGGATCGTCAACGACGCACCGGCGAGCCTGGATACCGGGTTTGCGGCGCTCCATGCCGATTTCGGCCGCCCATCGATCGCTCCGGAGCGGCTGATCCGGGCCAGCCTGCTGCAGATCCTGTTCTCGGTCCGCTCCGGGCGCCAGCTGATGGAGCGGATGGACGATAACCTGCCGTTTTGGTGGTTCGTCGGGCCTGGCATCGACGATCCGGTGTGGGTTGCCACGGTATTCGCGAAAACCCGCGACCGGCTGCTGACGACCGATATGTCGGGCAAGGCAATGGCCGCGATCCTGGAGCATCCCGAGATCAAGCCGCTGTTGTCGGATGGGCACTTCCCGGTCGACGGGACCCTGGTCAAGGCGTGGGCATCAATAAAGAGCTTCCAGCCGAAGGAAGCCACGCCGCCGCCCCACGACGAAGGTCCCGGCAGACCGCCCCTGCCACCAGACGGCGAGAGTTCCACAGACACCGGCCGGCAGCCCCGGCCAGCCAGGACCCAGCCGATGCCGGACACACCCCGCCAGACCCGCACCGCCGAGGTGGATTTCCGGGGCGGGAAGCGCTCGGACGCGACCCATGCCTCGGTCACGGACCCGGATGCCCGGCTTTACAAGACGTCGCCGGGCGCGGCGGCGATGTTGTGCTTCATGGGGCATAGGTTGATGGAGAACCGCAACGGGCCGGTCGTGCAGGCGGATCTGACCCACGCCGACGGCCATGGCGAGCGCAAGGCGGCGCTTGCGATGATCGATCGGCACTCCCCGGGTCCGACCCTGACGCTCGGGGCGGACAGGGGTTACGACAGCGCCGGCTTCGTCGCCGCGCCCGGACAGACGGACGTGACCCCGCATGTCGCACAGAAGGCCCGGCATTCCGCCATCGACGGGCGAACGACGCAGCATCCAGGCTTATGAACTCGGACGGGCCCCGAAGGATGAACAGGTCTGTCAGGGCATCGACCACGTCGGTCGAATTGAGCTTGCGGTCGACACGGATCACCAGCGCCTCCTTCGTGAATTCGTCGATGATGTTGAGCGTGCGGAACAGCCGCCCGTCATGCCTCCTGTCCTGGACGAAGTCATAGGACCGGACCTGGTTCGGACGCTCCGGCCGGAGCCGGACGCAGGACACGTCGCCAAACCATAGTCGGCCCTTCTTGGCCTGTTTCTGTGGGACGGTGCTGCCCGAGTGTGCGGCAGGCGCGGCGCACACTGTCGATGCACTTGCGACCGCGCGATGGGCTTAGAAGTTTCCCCGTGCAGGTCCGGATGGTCGCGCTCAACCATGCCGCGCCTCGCTTACCGCCCCAGGGTTTCAGCTTTCTTTCCAAAAAGAGTTGGCCACCGCCCGCTCTCCGATCTTGGCGTGCAGGTCCCTGATCTGGTCTTCATCAATCATCGGTGCCTTGCGGCTGCCGCGCTCGAAAGCACCGGACGCACCATCCAGCAGCGCACGTTTCCATTGATCGATCATCGTTGGATGCACACCGAACCGGCTTGCCAGATCCGACACGGTCTCCTCGCCTTTCAGCGCCTCCAACGCCACCTTCGCCTTGAATTCAGGGGCGTGCTGCATTCGTTTCGACATCTTCGATCTCTTTCGTGGTGAAGATCAGCACACAGCAAATCAGAGCTTACGTCAGTGTCCAGTTTTCAAGGACCACCTCAGAGAGCTGGTAGCTGGCCATGAGCTTGCCCTCCCGCAGACGATGGACGCCGCAGCGCGCCGTTGCTGACCCCGTCCGATACCCCGAAATTGGCCGACAGGCCATGATGAGCGCACGCTAACCTCAGAGCCGAAGGTGAAGAGTTTGCATAAGCGCGCCTTCAGGGCGCCAGGTTTCGGGTAGCTCTGCAAGTGCGGCCCAGCCTTCGCCTGACTTGGGAGCACGGGTTTACGAATCAGTCCTTAGATTGCTCGGCGATAAGGGTTCGCGCCACGCTCACCGGCAAGAACATTCGCAATGGGTTCGACGTCAGCCCCTGAAATCCATAGCTTTCATAAAGCTCTTTGCGCCGAGCGACCCGGTCCGGATCGCCGCAGTCCAGAACATCCAGCATGACTACCGCGACGCCAATCGCGTCTGCAGCTGGTGCAATCCGACGCAAGGCATCAACGAGCAGATCACCGCGATAGCCACCACCGCGGAAGTTCTGGTAGCGGCCAGTCATTGAAATGTATGCGGCCGGGATGTTGCCGTCTACCGGGCGGGTGCGGGCGTATTCCGCGGGCAAATCCTCGAAGTTAACGGCATGGGCGTTGAGGGCATAGAAGCCGATCACCATGCCGTCAGCGGCAACCATGACATAGAGGCGGACATTGTCCGCCCTGGCGAGTTTGTTGGCCGTCTTCTGGAAGTGGTTATCGACCTGCTCCACGCCACAAGAAAAAGCCGATCGATCATGCCTTGAGGGATCGAACGGCTCAATGACGATGCCCGTAGGCTCTGCGTCCGCCGTTATTTCGAGATGACGGTTTCGCTGTGCCTGCGGAAAGCCGCGCGCAAAGCATCATTGGGCGCTGCAGGCGCGTCGGGCCTTATTACGCTCGTCGATGGCGCGCGTGGTGTCGTGGAAACCATGCATGGCCACCTCCTATTGTGTTGCTCACTATGTACGCCATATTGACGTACAGCTTAAGCGTTCGATTTGGAAAGGTCTTCGAAGCTTTTGCGTCACCCAAATCGCCACCTGGCTTCGGTAAAGGTGTACTCGTTGACGATGATCCCC